>JABXJU010000244.1 GCA_013375405.1 Candidatus Helarchaeota archaeon | reverse complement strand
TTTGAACGAGAGCCTTTTGTTGCTTTCTTCCGAAGTGGAAACTTTGACTTTAAGCTTGTTAACAATCACATCAAACCAGAAGATGTTTCAGCAGAACCTAGCCGGTTAGCAGTCGTAATAAATGATATTTATAACAGTTCTTCCGAGAAAGACATAATAGTTCTTGGAGATATGAATGCCGATGGTTCTTACTTTGATGAGGATAATCTGGTTGTAATATTCCCGTTGTGGAAACAGCTAATTGGTAATGATGAGGATACGACAGTCGCAGTCTCTGATAATACCTACGACCGCATGATGACGCGCGACACGACTGCCAATGTGGAATATACAGGCAAATCCGGCGTCTTCAGATGGGATGCCGAATATGGGGTAACAGATAATAGTTTCATCAAGAAAGTGTCAGACCATTATCCCGTGTATGCGGAGTTCAGGACGGATTTGCCGGACGATGATTGACAGAGGGTTTAGTTTAAGTTAATAACGGGGAAAGGAGAAATTGTATGAGACTCGTTAAAGTGCCAAGAGCGGGTTTGATGGAAGCCGAAACTCAGCGAATAAAAAGACAATTAAAACTAAGCTGGGAGGATTTAATCCTTGCCTTGGCATTAATAGTAATTATTACAAGTTGGTTAAAAGGGATATTTACCCCGGAACAGGTTCTTGCTTATCTTGGATTTACTGCTACTGGTGGCATATGGGGTTATGTTTCTGGTAGTAAAAGCAAGTAAAGCAAAACATTTGGAAAAGTTTATTAAGGGCAAGACTATTACTTAAAGAATATTATACAGAGGTTTAAAAGATGAAAGATTTTGATCGTAAGATAGAACAATTAAGCTCACAATATTGCAAGAGTAATCGACCTATTGTATTTGATTTTCGTAATTTTTGTTTAAATTGGGATTGGGCACGAAGGTCGGATGTCTATACGCATCATATTCATAAATATCCTGCTAAACTTATGTCATATATCCCAGTATTTTTCTTTTCCTCAACTATCTGTGGCGAAAACGAGGTTGTAATGGACCCTTTTGCCGGGAGTGGTACTGTTTTGCTCGAATCGATAACGCATCCGCTGTATAAAAGGAATTGTATTGGTATAGAAATTAACCCTGTAGCGCGCTTAATTGCGAAGGTTAAAACTATGCCATTGGATGAGAGAAAATTGCAGGATAGAAAAGAGGAACTTTTTTTAAGTTTAAAGAGAAATAATTTAGAACCTATAATTCCTAATTATGAGAATCTTTCTCTTTGGTTTTCTAAAGATGCGCAAATGAAATTAGGTAAATTAAGGGCTTGTATTGAAAATTTAAGAAATGATGACTACAAAGATTTCTTTTTTATCTGCTTTTCATCCATAATTCGAAAAGTAGCTTTAGCAGACCCAAATATCCCTCCGCCCGTTGTATTGAAGCCAGAGAAATACAGAAAAGCAGCAGCGAGATATAAAGAAATGAAAGAATTTTTACATAGGAATCAAAAACCAAACGTAACGGACGTGTTTAAAGAATCTATTGAAAAGAATGAGAATCGTATTAGGAATTTGAACAAGATAAGGGAAGTTTTGAAAAGGAAAATAAGGGCTCGGATTGTTTGGGATGATTCGCGGA
This sequence comes from Candidatus Helarchaeota archaeon, assembly GCA_013375405.1. Next base: position 4,207 of record JABXJU010000244.1, on the reverse strand, counting down.
ATCCTAAGTTAGGAAGGATTACTAGGATGGGTCGCATAGAAAAAAAATGGGCAAGAAATTTTAAAGATAACAGTATAGGCTTAATAATTACATCCCCACCATATATTACAGCCCAAAAATACATTAGAACTACTAAGTTGGAATTGCTATGGCTGGGATTGGCTGATTACAAAGGTTTGGTTGACTTGGATAGGAATACTATTGGTAGCGAAAGAGTTAAAACGACGGATGAAATTATAGAGACAGGTATATCAGAAATAGATAGTCTTTGTAATAAAATTGCAAAAATTTCAAAAGACAGGGCCATTATGATGAATAAATATTTTAATGATATGAAAACTGTGATGAGAAATGCCTACAGAATATTGAAAAGAAACGGCAGAATGATTTTAGTGATAGGTAATAATAAAATATCCGGATATACTGTGAGGACGTACAAATTATTAGCAAGGGTGGGCGAAACCATAGGCTTCAAAAATGAGTTAATACTAAAAGATAAGATTAGAAGCCGAGGAATGATTACAAAAAGGCATGCAAATGGCGGTTTGATAGAGGACGAATTTGTGGTTATGCTGAAGAAATAGAAGATTAATGTAAAAAAGAATAAAAATAACCCAAACGTTAAGTTACGAAAAAGGAAAACACATTTAGGATAATAGTAAGATGTTTAGCATAGCATTAAAAGATCTAATAAATCCTAGGAAAATAGATGAACTGGATAGACAAGCAGACAGCGAAATAAAACTTAGGGGTTATGACCTTAAGGCGAAGGTGCCTTCGGACCTAAAAACAAAAGAGTGGTATCTGCCAGTCAATGAAATTGTAAGTGATTTCTGTCCAAGCGAAAGATATTTTTATTTGAGGAAATACAGGAAAGAAGTTCCTCGGCAATTAACGTGGACCATATTCAAAGGAAGAGTAATAGACGACCTCTACGAAGATTTGTTTAAGAAATTCCAAAAGTATGTATCATCAACACATTTAAAACAGTTATATATTAAGGAAAATCTCGAAAAATACAGAGAAGGGAAACTCGTACTGATTAGGGATGAAATTGAAAAACAGAAAGATTCGATGATTCGCAAGCCTGCGGCAGAAGAAATCGAAAATGTTTTGAAAAATATTGACAAATTGTTAAGATTCGAATGCCAAATCTGTGGAACAATTTTAGATTTCAAAATTTCTATGAAGAAAGATATAAATCTTAAATCAGAAGTAGCTTTGCTTTTCTCCTTTACTTTTAAACCTAAGATTTATTCTTTAGATTTAGGCTTTACTGAAGGGATTTCTCCTGATTTTTTATATGGACAAAGGACAATAGGCGAAATCAAAACTGGAGTCTGGAAAGATATGTTTAATCTTAGTTGCGCGGCCTACGCACTGGCTTATGAAAATGAGAATCAGAAGAATATGAATTTAATGATAGTACTTAATCCTAGTTTTGATATAAATCGAACCGTACCCCTCTATCCAAATTTAGATGCGGGTATAATCCATGATAGGTATAGAAAAGCTGTAATAACTCTAAGAAATAGGAGGATAGAGCTAATTAAGAAAAATAAAGACCCTGGATTGCCTGACGACAGACATTCCTGTGTTAATTGTTGCTATTATAATTTCTGTTGGAGGGAAAATGGTAAGGGTTAGAATACCTTCGACCAAAGCTTCGCCCGAACAGGTACTAGACTTAATTAAGATAATAAAGAAAAATACTGGAAGTATTTATGCCATGAGAGATGAAATCCACTCTTATTTATTAAAGAAGTCAACTCGTGGAAAGAGAAACGCATATAATTCTGTTTATGCTATCACATTTCCTACGCTGAGAAGGCTTGGACTAATTGATGATAAAGGGCCGGATGTTCGCTTAAGTCATGATGGTGAAATACTCCTTAAAATATATAATGATGAAGGGGAACTTGAGTACAAAAAAGCCTTTGGGAAGATTTTGCTTCGAGTGGATTATGAGAAGGCCCATGTCGTAAAATGTCTTTTATCTTTAAGGAAGGGTGCGGTCTCAATTGAAAAATTATCAGATCTTCTAAGAAAGGAGGGTGTAGACACAAATCCCGCTGATGATAGATTGCTACGGTGGTTAAGATATTTAAAATTCGTAAAATTCATAGAATCTGCGGACAGCAATATAAAAGTAAATCATTTTCGGATAAAAGGTATTAAAGAAGGCAAGGCCAAGGTTAAATACAATAAATTTATAAATGTTGTTATAGAAGAATATAATAAGATTAGGATAAGAAATAGAGGGAACATTTATGTTAAAATTCCCGAATTAGAACATAATGTTTGTAACAGATTATTTAGATTTAACTTTACTACATATGATTTTCGGACCTATTTAAAGAAGCTGAAGAGTGGAAAATTCAAAAATATGAAATTTATTTTTTCAAGACCTGGTGCACGTGAAGAAAATGGAATAACGATAGATGGAGTTTATTATTATTATATTTCAATTTATAGATAGGAGGAAGAAATGAAGCCAAGAGAGTATGGATTTGAAGAAAGTCCATTTGATGTAGATTCTTTAGATTATGCAATGCGTGGTAGAAAGAAGGAATGGAACAGATTAAAACGACTTTTAGACGGAGCTTTAGCAGGTAAAGGGTCTAAAACAATTCTAATATTGGGCGACTATCAGTTTGGTAAGACGTTCACTTTGGAAAAAATAATGAACGATTTTACTACAAACAAATTTGAGAATGCTAACAAAAGCATACCAGCTTCGATAAGATTAGCTGAGAGCGAACCGGAAGCTAAAATTGGGCTTTCGTTTGTAACTAAAATATTTTACGAAATAGGATTCCATGACCTGGTTAAAATAGCGAAGAAGATACACGATAAGAAGTTAACAAGTTTTAGTTCGGAGATGAGACACATTTTGAAGGCATTGAGGCGTGGTGAATATGTTGCATTTGAATGGCTTGTGGGAGAGTCCCTGAATCCTAAGGATAAGAAGAAAATTGGAGTTAAGAAAATATTGTCTAAAAGTAGTCAGGCGATAAAGGTCCTATATGAATTTGAAAAAGTATTAAAATTAGCTGGATATGAAAATTTGGTTGTTCTAATTGACGAATTTGAATATGTAGTGAATGTATATTCAGAAAAGCAAATTACAACAATTTTGCATACATTTAAAGAAATATATGATGAATATATTCGTGTTAATACTAAAAGTCCTGGCAGCATAGCTAATTTTATTTTCATAATTGCTATGACACCAAAGAGTTGGGATTATCTTACAGAAACAGAAGCGAAACTTAGCAAAAAAACTGGAGGTGGAGGCATAACTCCTTGGATGGAGAGGGTAAGGCCTGAGAAAAATATTGTAAACCTGCCCCCCTTGAATAAAGAAGAAATTACTAAGATGATTGAGGACAGAATTCAAAGGAAAAGAATAAGATATAAAAAGTTTCCCTATCGCACGTTTCCTTTCATACACCCGGGGTTCTTTGATGCGATTCATGGTGCCTCACAAGGGATACCAGGACATGCATTGAAATATTCTGATATAGTTCTAGACCAGGCTGCTGCCGAAGAATTAAAAGAAATAGGAAAGAAAGACACAGAAAGAATTTTACGGAATTATAATTTGTTGCCCTCCAGGAAATAGACGTTGAGAATGCATCAGGCGAGGTAAAATAATGGCCCATCAAATATCACTTCCTGAGAAAATAACCCGTGAGAAGATAAATTCTCTTGTCGATAGGGCTGCCGATCTAATACGAACTGCCGTGGACTATAAATTCATCCTTGTTTTGCTTTTTTTGAAAAGGCTAAATGACGTATGGGAAAACGAGAAACGGCAGGTGAAGGAAAGACTGATAAAGAAGGTTGGCCTTACAGAAAAGGAGGCCGAGGAAGAGACGAAAAAAGAGGACTATTATACTTTTTACATCCCGAAGCGGTTTCTTTGGTTTGAAATAACGAAAGATGTTAAGAATTTGCCTGAAAAACTTGCTACTGCAATAAGCGAGGTCGCAAAAGCAAATAAAGAGTTACAAGGTGTTATCGATAGAGTAGACTTCTTGGAATTTGCCAGAAATCAGGAAAACAGAGAACTTTTGAGGCAGTTGGTGGAGCTATTCAACAAATACGAGTTAGGTGGGGAAGAAGTCTCTCCTGACGTTCTTGGAGATGCCTATGAGCATATACTTATGAAATTCGCACCCCAAAAGGCAAAGGAAGGCGAAAT
>JABXJU010000036.1 GCA_013375405.1 Candidatus Helarchaeota archaeon | reverse complement strand
CGAATCCTAAGTAGGTAAGACTTCTTGGATTTCGGTTAGTGGATCTCTCTGAATCCAAACATGTGCAAAAAACATTATTGAACTGAATCAAATTTCGAAACCGGTAAAGATAATTTAAATTCACCCGATAATATTTTTTCTTTAAGTTCATTGGCAAGTTTTAGAGCTCCGAAACGATCGGATTGCCGAGTTATTATAGGAATATCTCGCGCAGAAATGGTAATAGTCCCGAGATTACCTTTGAAAGCTTTACCTGAACAAAGATTGATGCAAGTACCACAATTGAAGCATAGCGACCTATTAATTCCTTCTTTCTGTGAAAAACTACTCATGGGACATTTTTTTTCTATTACACAATCAGTGCATTCAATACACTTTTCTTTATCATAGGAAATTTGAAGGTCGACATTCTGCCATATGGCAGCATAGGTGGTTTTTTCAAGTGGTTTCCGTCCTTTTACATCGGTAATAACCAGTTTTATATCTTCATCAGTTTTTATTACATTTTGAAATATTTTTTCATTTAAGATAGGAATCGCCAATGCCCAAGAGTTAATTACCTCAGGGCCACTGGAGGTGATAAATCCACCTGAGTATTCTGGGTCCATCCCATGCATTTCTGCAATTGCCATAAGATTTGGTTTTTCCTTTGAACTACGAGTTCCCTCACCAATTATATATCCAATCGCTCCGTTCATTAAAATAGGTGTTCCAACACCAATTATATCTAAATCCGGGTCCTTTTGAATGGGATTTAATTCACCACAACCACAAACTGTTGCTTCAGCTAAATTACCTTTAAAAGGCACAGCAGAAAAGATAGTATTCAAATCTTCTGAATGAGGATTCACGAAAGCGAGATAGTTCTTGAATGCATTGCGAATTCCAACCATTTTTGCAAAAGGAATATCATTTAATTTGGTTGTTGTTTCGATTATATCGCCTTCTACAGTTTTTACTTTAACATTAATTTCTTTATTCTCAATTAAATCACGGAAAAGATGCCCGCCGCCATATTTTTCGGGTCTTGAAATGCTGTGGGCTACTCCATAAACAATTGAATCAATAACTCCAAGAAATTCATTAGGACAAGGTCCTACGTAGCATGGTACATCGTTTAAATACAGTTCTTTGGCTTTTTTAAAAACTGCTGCTTCTGATACTCTAAAAGATAGAATAGCAATAGTCCCACTCATTAATCCTTTGGTGGCAGTAGTAACAACATCAATATCATCAATGGAAATTTTTTGATTTTCCCGGATTAAATTGCAAAGCTCTTCAGCTGTCATAACTATTGCGGTGCCTTTCGTAAGTTTTTGATTAATTTCCTCCAACGTTCTGTTCTTTACCATTCTATCAGGCCTCTTCCTCTAAGATCTGAGTAAATGTTTTAAAAAGTTCTGTCAATTTTTGACCTTCTGTAATGTAAATTTTTGTTGCATATAACCGAGAGGAATCGATGCCATCGGCCTCTAATCTTTTTTCAAATTCATCAGTCCGTTTTTCAACGATGGGTGCGGCTTTCCCCACAGGCCCTTCCTTTGGCCCTTCACCTAAGAAAATCCCATCGGCTCCTTTATCGAAAGCGAATTTGATTATGTGGTAAGGGATCATCGCAGTAGATGGCACTTGAATGATGCGGATATTTGTAGGATATTGTAATTTTTTAATGCCAGCTTCATCTGCTGCAGCATAGGCAATCTTACTCTCTAAAAACGCAAGAATTATGGGACGATCTTCCTCTTTTACATCCTGCAGAATGCCTTCAATGAGGAGTTTCAGTTGCTCTTGAGTTAAATGATTTAAGTCCAGTGCATTTTGAGGACATTCAGGCACACATACACCACAACCGACGCACGCTAAGGAATTGATTAAAATACGTTCGTTTATCCTTTCAATAGCTTTATATGGGCAGACTTCAAAGCAAATCCCACAATTATTACATTTATTAGGGTTAATAACCGCGATATCCGGGCTGATTTCAATAATTCCTTGTTTTAAAATTTCTTCCACCTTTGCAGTAACTGAATTTGCTTGGAGGACCGAATCAGTAATATCTTTTGGACCGAGTGCAGTTCCACAGGCAAATATACCGCTAATATTTGTGTTGACAGGCCGAAGTTTTAAATGATCTTGCTTAATAAACCCATCATCTGTTATTAAAAGTCCAAACGTATTCGCGACTTTGATGGTACCTATTGAAGGTTCTAATGCAGTAGAGAGCACTAAGATCTGGGTCTCCATCCTAATCAATTCGCCGGTAAGTGTATCTTCCATTCGTAGAATTAAACTTCCCGTATCAGGATCAGATGAGACGTCTGAAACCTTTCCGCGTATAAAATGAACATTTTGATTTTGTACATACTTGTAGTATTCTTCATAAAATCCGACCGCACGAATATCAGTATAACAGATTGTTATTTCAATGGTAGGGTCGAATTTTTTAATCATGCTTGCATATTTGATTGCAGACATGCAACATACTTGTGAACAATATTGATGTCCCGAAGGTTTCTCGTCGCGCGAGCCGATACACTGTAGAAATACTACGGATTTTGGTCTCTTTCCATCTGAAGGCCTTTTTAATTTCCCTGTGGTTGGACCATTAATATCCAACAGGCGGGCAAGTTGCATAATTGTTAAAATATCGGGGAATCGCTTATATCCTAGGTAAGGCTTCTGAGTAGGATCATAATCTTTGTGTCCTGTTGCAACAATGATAGAACCGACTTCTATCTCATAGGTTTGAGGCTTTTCATCAAAATTTATTGCATGTGAAGGACAAATTTCTACACATTTTTGACAAATTGAGGTGTCGTTATTCAGATTCTTTAAGTGGGATTTTAAATATAAGCAGTGATCCGGATTAACCACAAATGCATTAGGAACTGCTTCGGGAAAACTCCGATATATTGCTTTTCGAGTTCCTAAATTGAGATTCCATTCATCCAGAACCTCAGCTGGGCATACTTCAGCACATTTTCCACAAAATAGACATTTATTAATATCTATAAAACGAGGTTTTTGTTTTAAAATAACTTTAAAATTCCCAATTGAGCCATTAATGCTCGTAGGTATAGTGCCAGTTAATAATGTTATATTTGGATTCTGACCTACTTCTGACATGAGTGGGCTGATTGTACACATGGCACATTCTTCTTCGGGATATGTTTTCACGAGTTTTACCATGTTTCCCCCTATGCTATAGTCTTTTTCGGTTAAATAAATACTATATCCAGTTTTAGCTAAGGATAAAGCGGCAGATATTCCAGCTATTCCTCCTCCAACTACTAATACTTGCTTTTTTACAGCTTGTCGAATATTTTCTAATGGATAGAGTTTTTCTGTTTTTTTAACCGCACCTCTTATGAGCGAAATTACTTTACGGGTCGCTTTTTCAGGATTTTCAGCATTCACCCAAGAACACTGTTCCCGAATATTGGCAATTTCCATAAGATATGGATTTAAACGGGCGTCTTCTAAAACAGTCTCAAACATCTTTTTATGAACACGAAGGCTACAAGCCGCAATCACAATTTTATTTAAGGAATGTTCTAATATCATTTTCTTGAGTAAATTTTGTCCAGGAAGTGAACACATAAAAGTATTAGATTTAACCGTAATAACGTTATCCCATTCTCCTACTTCTTTAATTACTGCATCTAAATCGATTACTTCTGCGATATTTTTTCCACATTTGCAGATAAATACCCCAATCCTATCAGGAAATCCACCATACATTATTCTAACCTATTTATTTTATTAAATATTAAATAATTTTTAACTTTTTTAATATTGGTTCGACTTTTACAGAATGAGTTTGAACACCTACGACCGCGTAAGGATCAGCACCCATACTTAGTGCAAGAAGTTGCGCGATGTTGAGATGAACTATTCCAATTTTTTTGGCCATAAATTTCTCGATGAGTGCATCAGACCTATCAAATTGGAATGCACACATCGGACACATATTGATGAGGATTTCAACACCTACATTTTTAATGCTTATCAATTTATCAAGGGCAGCAGCTCGGGAAATTTCAGGACTTAAGAAACGGTGGCGAAATCCAGAACCACAACATAGATTCTTTTCTGGGTACCAAGAAACTGATTCTGCTCCGATGATTTTCATGAGTTCATCCAAAACCTGAACATATTCCGGATCGCCTACCACGGCATCAGGGAACATTTTATAAAAATGGCATCCATGATGTGTTGCAATGCATATATCCTTAAAATCAACTACGACTTGATCCTTAATCTCATCTTTCCATCGATAGAAAACTTCACAAGCATGAAAAATATTATTAGGGTTTAGATAATCTTTTTTTAGTTCCAATCCCACTTGAGAGAGTATATCTTTCACCTGTTTAAACAGTTTGGGATTTTCTTTCATCCATTCACATGCTTCTTTATTAGTTCCATAACACGTAGAACATAGCGTTGCAAAATAAGGATGACCAGACTGATGGGCTAAGGTGAAATTTCGGGCAGCTAGAAGAACGGTAACCAAAGGAGATACCACATCTACATTTACACCCATACCAGTACAACAAGATTGGCGAGGATCATCATAATAATCTATACCTAGTTTGTCAAAAACGAATCTTGTAGAACTTTCAGCACCAGGATATTCCAATCCAATGAAACAACTTTTGAACAGATAGAATCCATTTTTTGGTATCGTTTTATTCATTGTTCCAAATCCTGTTCCATATTCTCGAATTTTTTAAGTTTTTGATTTATTCCTGCTAATTCTAATATCTTTTTTATTTGGTTTCGTGCATCTTGGGGAAGTTCTCGTGGAGCAACTGGGTTCATCCCCAACTGTTTCAAAAGTTCAGGTAGGTTTTGTCTCATTTTTTTCCATTGCGCTCCTAGTTCTTCTTCAAAAAGTTCGGTAGGTACAGAAAAGGGAGTAAGTCCCAATCCAAAATTCATGAGACTAATCAAATAATTTTTGAAAGGTAGCACTTTCTTCCAACCATATCCCTGTAAAAGAGCATGATTCCGGATTACGTGAATTAATATACCAGGATTATTACTTCGAGGACATCTTAAATTACAGGAAAAACAGGAAAAGCAGTACCAGAGATCCTCAGATTCAAGAATTTTTTCTTTTTGATTTGTTAATATGTCGTGTATAAATTTTCGTGGGCGATAAGATGTATATCGAGCTGCAGGACAAGCGCTTGTGCAATTTCCACATTGGATACATTTTTTCAAACCAATTTTCTTGGGGATTCGAACATCATTTAGAATTTTTTTAAGAAATGTAGAGTCAAAGCGAATTGCTTTCTGCTTTTTAATCAAGGTTACTTCACTTATATATTTAGGTTTTCTGAATGAATTCCATAAAGCGTTTTTTAATTTGTAGAGGAGTCATGGGGATTGGTTCAACCGCTGTATTAAATGGTTTGGTATATACTTGAATGAATTTGGGTCCTATTTCGAGGGTCTTGTATGCCTTTATTACTTCCTCGCTGGTATATGCATTACCAGTTTGTTGAATTCCAAAACTACGCGCAATTAGTTCCAAATCGATTTGGCTGTATGCAGGAGTTAGCTGGTTTCCAGTTGACCCGTGAGTGCCATTATCAATTGCGAGTATTGTCAGATTTTTAGGACGAACTTGACTAATTGTGCAGAGAGCATTTGGATTGGTTAAAATACTGCCATCACCATCAATCACGATAACCTCATCAGGTACATTCATGGCAAACCCAAGGCCAATGAGAGAAACCATTCCAAAACTCCCAGTCATGTAAAAGTTAGAAGCTTGATCACAAACGGCGTATAATTCCTTACTCGGAAATCCAAGATTAGAGATGACAATTTTACCGGTGAGAAATGATTGGAGTCCTTGAAGAATTTCAAACCTTGTTAGAGTAGGTTTTTTCAGACCTTTAACAAAATGAATCTCAGATACACGTTCGCGGGATGGATATTTTATTTCTAAGGGTTGTAATTTACTATTTTCCCAGACTTTTGGACTGAGGAGAATGCCATACGGTGTTTCGTGCTCGAAAGATTGTTGAAGAGCACTGTCCAATTCAGAGAGATTTTCTTCATTGTGTATTTCAATATAGGGAATGTCTGATGCCTCAAACAAGCGCGTTATGTGCTGTCCCATTGCATATTGGGCAATAATTTTCTCTTTATAAATTCCACGCCAACTTATGAGCATTGGAATAGGTATCTTATGTAGTACCGCTAAGGATAGTAAGGCATTAATTGAGTTTCCAAGACCTCCGCTTTGCATGAGGAGGGCCGATCGGTGGGAACCTGCTAAATAAGCCCCTGTTATAACGCCGATTGCTTCTTCCTCGCGAGTTAATGGAATGTGTTTGAAGTTTTGTGTGCATAAGATGAGTAAATTCCGAATTTTCGCACAAGGTACAGAAAAAATATATTCAATTTGATTTTTTTTCAAAATTTCAATAACTTGTTCTTCTGGAGTCATTGTAATAGTTCCATAATTTCATCAAGTGCAACATCAGCACTGTCTAAAGTTAAAACGGGGGGTATAGAATAGACATCCATATCTTCTTTTAATCGTTTTATACCACCACCTGTGATATTGAGGAGAATAGAATCATTTTCATTGATGGTTTTCTGCTCAATTGCTTTTTGAAGGCTGGCAACGGCCACTGCAGCCTCAGGGACAATATCTATCCCTTCTAGATCTAGAAATAGTTTTTTAGCTTTATGAAGTTCATCATTCGTGATTCCATACATTGCCCCATTAGTATCATTTAAAGCATCGAAGACACCACCTGGAATACCATAGGGGGGAGAACGATTAGTTAGCATTTTTGCATGAACTTGTTGTATCTGATTTTTTGCATTTGGCATGTCTCTCGCAGGTATTATTGCTCTAGATTTTAAGGCCCATGCATTAACCATTGGTTGATAAGGATTATTCTGGCTTAAATGTAATCTAGGAAGGTGAGTTCCAAATCGACCATCCTCACGGAAACGTAGTGCAGCTTCCCATACAGAAATTGCACCAGTTCCACTTCCGATGGCTTGAAAATAATATTGGGGGATCTTTTTGAAAAAATGGACACAATCATAGAGTACAGCAGACATTCCATCTCTACGAGCCACATTTCTGACACCACCTTCTGGAACATAACCTGACATTTCCGATACCTGCCCCATTATTCGAGTCGCTAATCTACATGCCTCAGTATAATCGTTTCCTTCTTTAAGAGTTATTAATTTTATTGATTCAGTATTAGGTTCGGGGACCCAAAATATATCAATATTTTCCTGTGGAATAATTAATATAACGGGAATCTGCGTTAATTGAGATATATAGGCGAATGATCTAGCAGTATTTCCAGCTGAAGCAATATAAACTCCCTTATTTCCAGTTTCAACTACTCTCGGAAGAGTCATTAATGCTTCATATTCTTTGAAAGTACATGATTTGACATTTGCTCCACGTTCTGGCCAGTATCCATTAAAACTAATGAATAAAGAATCTAATCCAAACTCCTTAGCTAAACTCTCACTCTTATAAGTTAAGGGACCACTATCAATGTGTAATGGAGTTTGAACAGGTAGCCAATTAATGTATTTCCAAATACCAGGTAAGTTTTGTACATTGAATTTCTTGTCGTCATATACAGTTCGTATTAAAACGGAATGCTTTAGACAATTTAATGTATAGTATTCGTCTAAATAACTATCACAATACGGACAGTAAAGCCGATATTTACCCATATTCCGTCATACACCTACAAAGTAAGAAAATTCATCGTATTCATGAATCCTTCTCTAATTTTGTTTTATTCCTCTTCTTAGTCACCATTACAACTAGTCTTAACCTTTAAATAATAATGTTATTATGTGATTATTGACGAATTTTTCGTTATTAATTGCAGTCTGTACTTAATTTCAACTATTTGCTAAATTGATAGGATGATTCATGTCAGAAGAAAAAATATCTGTTGGAGAGAATGTTGGCGAAAATAAAGTTGATCATAAAGTAACAGATCTGTATTACACGTTAAATTTTGAGTTAACACGTATTTCGGATTCGAAAGCTTCAACCCTTATTTTAATTGCTGGTCAAAGTATTCTTATTACCGCTTTTTTGCTTGCAAATATCATTAATCTCGAGGCAAATGTAATGCCAATCGCTTTTGGGTTTTCTATCTCAGTTATTTTTAATGTCATTGCTATCACTTTTGGGATTTTAGCACTTCGCCCTCGAACGTTCCAAGCAACTACACGAACCCTCCAACCGCTTTATTCACACATCACTCAACATACACGAGATCAATTTATTCAAGAATTTCTCAAATTACATAATCTCTCAAAAGAAGAAAATGATAGACATTATGCTGAAATTATCTATCAAATTGCCACAATATTACAAAAGAAAATGCGATACGTCTTTTATGGAACACGCCTTCTCTTTTTTGCCATCGGAGCATTAGCAATCTCAATTTTTATTTTAGTTTTTGAAATTTTCCTTGTTTAGCTGAATCGAAAAAAAAGAGAAAAATGGTTGAAAGGTATTTTATGCTTTTTGAAAACGGAATTCAAATTTCACGTCTTCACTTGTTAATCTACCTTTAATTTTCCAATTTTTAGCTTTATCGGGTAATTTCGTGGAAATTTCAAAAGTTCTAGCGCCAATTTTTTGTTGAAGTTCGGTTTTATATTTCTCTAGTGAGGAAATCAATCCTTCATTATTACAAGTTATAACAATATCAATGAACTCCTTCACATGAAACTTGTTCTTTTTCCTTGTTTGCTGAATATGTCTTTGAAGCTCGCGAACTATTCTTTCAACCTTTAATTCATCAGTTTCTTGTAAATCTAATACCACAATTGCACTTGAGATCTCATGAAGAGCAAAAAACCTAGATTTACCTATTTTCTTGACAATTTCTGTAGTTTTTACATTCGCTTGGTTTGAGATGATATCTAATAGCTCTTCTAATAAGGGGACTTCCTGTTTTAATTGGATAAGTGCTTGTAAGCAGGGATATCGTAATTTTACATTTTTCTCCTGTCGTATTGCTAGTAAGGTTTCAACAGTTTGTTTAGCTTGTTCCATGGCGTTCTCTAAATCTTTGTTAATTAATTTGTCATCAGCTTCTGGCCATTTTTTCAGTTGTATGCTTTCTGGAGCGCCTTTCTCAAGAGGAACGACTAAATATTGATATAATTCTTCAGTTAAAAATGGAATAACGGGGTGAGCTAATAGCAGTAGTTTTCTTAATATGTAGTATAAAGTGTTTAATGCTGCTTTTTTCGTCTTTTCTGGAGCATTACGGTTTATTCGATCCCGTATGATACGGATATACCATCGACTTAAATCATCAAGGATAAAATTTTGTAATACTTTTGGCACTTTTGGTAAAGCATATTCTTCTAGAAGTTCGGTAAGGTTTTTATTGAGGCTGTTTATTTTTGAGAGCATCCAAGAATCTTCCGGTTTAAGGTCTAGATTGTCAAAAGTACTTTCAATTTCAAAGTTGGCCATTTTCATGAAAGTCGTTGCAAAGACATAAGTATTATAGAGAATATTGAGTTGTCTGAAGGTATCTTTCAATTCGCTCATCACGAATTTCATATCTTCGCCTGGAGCAGTACTTCTTACGCCATAGAATCGAAAGGATTCAGACCCATATTGATCAATTAGTTCTTCTGGGGCAATAACATTACCTAAGGATTTGCTCATTGGGCGTCCTTCTTCATCCATGACGAATCCATGCATGTAGCAGGCATTAAATGCTCGCTGTTGAGTAGAAACGACGCTTGAGCTGGTAAGAGTATTGAACCAGCCACGAATTTGATCTTTTCCTTCCAATATGAAATCGCCGATTTTCCAATCATCGTAATTTGCTAGACGATCAACGGCAGCATAGGCGCTCCACATCCCTGAGCCACTGTCTAACCAAACATCAAGCACATCAGGTATCCTTTTTTTAGTTCCACCGCATTTGCACTTCCAAGTCACCTCATCAATCCATGGTCTATGCAAATCATCAGGAACTTTTCCAGCTTTTTCTTTCAATTCTTCAACAGACCCAATAACCTCAACATCATCACATTTGTCACATTCCCAAATTGACAATGGAGTGCCCCAATATCTTTGGCGGCTAATACACCAATCCATCAAATTTTTAATCCAACTTTCAAACCAGCGACCCGCGAATTCAGGTTGCCAAAAGATCTTTAGATTTTCCTCAACCATAAGGTCATTCAAGGCAGTCATCTTGAAAAACCATTGAGGAATAGTTCGATATATCAATGCACTTTTGCATCTCCAGCAATGAGCATATTCGTGCTCTAATCTCTTATCAGAGAGGAGCAAACCCTTCTTTTTTAGATCTTCGATTATTATTAAATCAGCATCTTTGATGAATTTGCCTTTATATTTGCCACCCTCTTCCGTGAATTTTCCAGAAGCGTTTAATGGAGAGAAGGCAGGAATCGCGTATTTTGTACTAGGGCCTGCTGCCGTGAAATCCTCTATCCCATGCCCTGGAGCACAATGAACCAGGCCAGTACCACCTTTCTCAAGCGTCACAAATTCTTCAGTTAAGACTATTGTATGCACTTTCTTATTCTCTTTTTCAAAAGCTACGTTCCTAGGAACTTCTTCTGCAAGGGGAAATTTATATCTAAGCCCCTCTAATTCTTCACCTAAAATTTCTTCAATAATCTCGAACTTTTTGTCTAAGGTTGCGACGATAAATGTGGTAAGCTTCTTTGCGACTATCCAAATTTCATCCTCAACCTTACACTTTACGTATTCAAAGGTGGGATGAACCATTATAGCGAGATTTGCCGGTAAAGTCCAAGGGGTGGTGGTGAAAATGATTAAATATTCATTCTTCTTATCTTTTAGAGGAAATTTGACGAATAGTGCATAATCTTCTACATTGTCATATTCAAATTCATGTTTTGCGAGCGCCGTTTCGCAACGTGGGCATGTATTAAGCGGTTTTACGCCCTTAAAGAGGTACCCTTTATCCCATGCGTTCTTTAAGACCCACCAGATCCCTTCAATATATCTATTATGTATCGTCATGTAAGGCTTTTCCCAATCATAAAAACACCCTAGGCGCTTGAATTGGGCGTTCATCTTCCATAAATTCGTAATTGCAAACTCCCTGCACCGGTCGATAAATTGTTCAATACCATATTCTACTTCTATTTGTTTTTTATTGGTTATGTTCAGCTCTTTTTCAACAATAACCTCGATTGGAAGTCCATGCATGTCGTATCCTGGATTTATTCGTACTAAATTCTGTTTACCTAACATTTTATAACGAATGACGACATCTTTCAGTATTTTATTCCAAGCAGTTCCCAAATGGATACTACCTGTCGTATAAGGGGGGCCATCGATAAATTTCCAATCCGGTAAACCTTCCATTTGTTTCCAAGTTTTATCGAATATCTTTTTATCATCCCAAAACTTCAAAATTCGTTCTTCTAGCTCTTTGAAACTCACTTTTTTTGGCAGTTCCTTTACCGTCATTTACACTCACCTCTTAGAAGTGTAGAATTATGCGGAGGGTTCTCTGATTTTTTAAAAAATAGTTCCTTATTCGATAATAAAACAAACCCTCATTATAACACCTTGAAATCGTTAGAAAATAAAAAATCATAATTATTCTTAAATGTTCTGATGAATTATAACAAGAGGTTTTGTTCGATGATCACAATTTTTACAGCTATCATTACCCCCTTCGATACGCAGAGAGAAATTGATTATAATTTGTTGGAAGATTTAATCACTTGGCAAGCACAGATGAAAATTGATGGGTTGGTTGTATGTGGAACAAATGGAGAATTCGCTTCATTAAGCTTTGAAGAGGTGAAATCTCTATTAAAATTTGCTTCAGATAGAAAGTCAGAAAGTTTAGAGATAATTGCAGGAACGGGCAGGGCTAGCTTGAAAGAAACCATCGCATTATGCAATTTTGCTGAAGGATTAGCCGATAAAGCATTAGTCGTGCCACCCTATTATTTCAAAGAGCTCAATCCCGTGGGATTATATAATTATTTTAAGCAATTATTTGAAGCCACTCGCATCCCAATCATTCTTTATAACATTCCAAAATATACAGGAGTGTCGATAACCCCTCAGTTATTGACGAAATTAAAAGCTCATGAAAATCTGGTGGGGGTAAAAGATTCCTCTGGTAAAATAGAAAATACGGAAATATTCATGAAAAAGTTTCCAAACCTCGCACTTTATGCAGGGAGTGATGCATTAATCTATCAATCCTTCGAAAAAGGAGCGCGTGGGGGTATTTCAGCTGTTGCAACCGCTTTCCCAAAGGATGTACTTGAGATTAAGGAAAATTTTCTTGCCGGAAAAAAAGCTGCAGTTCAGGCGGCACAAGAGAAAGTATCGAAAATTAGAAGCATTCTTAAGCAATTTTCCAACAGAGCAGCAATTAAATATGCTTTATCACTTCGAGGATATCATTTAAGCCTTGTACGACCACCATTGATGGATCTCACGGATGAGCAGCAACAAGATTTAAAAAACAAATTAAGCCCTTATATAACTCGGTAAGATATTATGCCCTTTACCACGATTGATGATATTAGGAGAAATTTCGGAAAATTATAATAAATAACTCGATAGATAACAAAAAGAATTGTGGATTGAAGGAATTAGAGTCCTAATAATCTCCGTACATGCCATCCCAGCTATCATCGCGGTGCTCTTCACGCTTCTTTTTCTTTTTATCTCTAATATCTGTTCGATACCAAGGATCTTCCTCGAATTCCTCTTCGTCGGATTCGTCTTCTTCGTCTATTTCTTTCTTTTTGGAGCCTTTTAATAGTCCCATATTTATCTATATTGAAGATTTAAACTTAAATATTTTAAGATTCTACATGAAAAACCTAAAAATGGAAAATTAAGTCACAAATACAAGAAGTTTCTAGAATTAAATTGGATTTCTTGGATTATATTATCACTATTTTTACTATAAAAACTGAAAGGGAAAAATTTCGGGCGATTAGAAATAGTGAGTATGCTCCATGTCAACGCCATCTTCACTTCCCCTTTTTTTAAGGATCTCCTCTTAAAAACAAGCCTGATTAAGATTATGAACAAAATAAAAAAAATCACAATGAATACTAAATCATAAATACTTAAGAATTCGAAACCAATAGGAATCCCCCAGCCATTATTCATAAAAATGGCCCATAGAGTATGCGATTCATAACCTGGTAATAACCAATACTCGCTGGCCCAGCTGCCTCCTGGGATTGTCCCCCATCCACATAAAAGCCCCAATTCTATCTCGGGAACGAAAGGCCCAAGGGGCGAAATGGAATTATCAAAATAGTCAAAAACTAAATGCATACCATACCCTGTGAAAAATGGGAAAGCAAGTTCATTCTTTCTAAAAATAACCAAACAAGCGATGGCTACAATTCCCAAGGCTAGAAATGTGTGGGTGTAGATATGGTGAAATGTGTAGGGGTGAACTCCTAAAATATAACCGGGTATTATATCTAGGTCTGGAATTAAGCCAGCTATGAGTCCAATTGTCCAATATTTCACACGTTTCTCTGACCGTTCATTCAAATCTTTTGTTCTAAGCCTTAAGATTATTTCTGCAAAGAGAATTCCAATTGCCATGTGTGAAATGAAGCTGACCATTGGTTAAAGCCACTAATAATATGATTGATAATTACGCAATTACAAATAGATTTTATCAATTTTTTGAATACAATTTGAACGTAGTGACTGTCGTAAAACTCTCATTTCACGACATTGAAGTACATTAATTCAATCTTAATTAAAATTTGTAATTATTTATAAATATTCAGAGAGTTTAGGGAGCGTATCACCCATTATTAAACGCGCTTCGCGAATTATCGCATTACAATAGAGCCAAGTGAAGAAAAGAATGCGACGGGATTGAAAGTTCAGAACATTTTTAGTATAATAAATATTAACTTTAGTTCCATCAATGGATAAAACGATATATATGTTGAAACTTTTGAGTAATTCGAATTTAAAACCCCATTGAATTTGAATTTCTTCCCAATTACCAGTAAAGAATGATACCTTGAGTTGGATGCTTATTTGTTCCGCAGTTTTTTGATTAATTTTAAGAAGAGGTGCTTCTCGCTGTCCGATGATATCGTTCCACATTTTTTTCTTATTTATTGGATCAATTTCTTCGAGTAATTCGTGAAAGCTAATTAATTCATCCTGATATTGTGTAGAGATAGCTTTTTCAGTGCCACCCTTTGCGAAAATTCCTAAAAAATCTAAAAAATATTGTGTCCAGACATAGGCGTCTTCAGTTGGGACTTTTATGGAGGATTTATGGAAGAAGATTTTGAGAGCAGAACCGAATTCCTCGTCGTTATTGAAGATATATAGAATTATAAATCCGGGAAGAGGACTCAGGCGGAGAACCCATTCGGTATCATCGAAGATATGCCAAGGCATTACGGCCCCGTTCAGAATATCAGCAATTTTTTGAATTTCTTTAACTGATAATTTTTCAAGTAAAGGTAAAATTCGGCTAGTGGTTTCCTTAATATTCTTTATCCAAATCCAACCGCCTTGAAATTGTTTTAAAGTAATATAGTTCGCAGAATTAAATTCATTTTCAAAATCTACCATTAAATCTACTCACTTTTCGTGCATGGGGTCCTCGATCCAGTATGATTTTCCAGAACTCTGAAATTCTTTTTTCCAGAACGGAGCTTCTTTCTTATAGCGGTTGACTGCTTTGATAAGTGTATTAAAAGATTCTTCCCGATGGGCACCAGCAATTACGACATAGACCATTTCCTCACCCACCGAAAATTCACCTATTAAATGAATCAGAATAACTTCAATGATGCCCTTTATTTTACGTAGATCTTCACTAATCAAACGTAATTTTTTATCTGCTTGTTCTTTATAGGCTTCAATTTTTAATTTTGTGACCTTTTCGCCGTTAACAGTTTCACCCCGGACAATCCCAGTAAAGCTAACGATATCACCTGCCTTAGAGATGTCAGGGTGTTTTCGAATTTCTGTATAAATTTGTTCAAGGGATATGGTCCCCTTTTCATAAACGCCAGATTGAATTTTCATTCTTTTCTCAATCCTAATGAATCAATAAAGCCGCGGGCAATACCAGTGAGAATGGTCTTAACCCATTGGTCAGGACGGTTTTCACGAATTTCACCGGGACTTCGACCAAATTTATTCAATAAAATTTCAGCGACGTTGCTTTCCTCTTTATTTTCCTTCATATATTCAATAACGGTTTCCATCCAATTATTATAGTCACTGATGGCAGCTTTAATGCAATTTTGAGCATCTATATCAGTAGCAAATCCATATGAAGCAATTCCGAGTCCAGATG
The DNA here is from genome assembly GCA_013375405.1 of Candidatus Helarchaeota archaeon. Next base: position 10,685 of record JABXJU010000036.1, on the reverse strand, counting down.
GTGCAATTTTTTGGAATCGGTTAAGAGTTTTAATATATTTCTTATGATTAAAATATGGAGCGTAAGCGCTTGGACGTGAAAATCCTTTTCCAAGATGATGTGCTCCGCATGCATCGCCTACAAATAAAATTTTCATTTCCTTTAACAAGAATGAGATGTGGTCATCAATATGCCCCGGGGTTTCTAACACTTCCAATCTGTATTTAGAATCTAGTTTAATTAAATCTCCTTCTTTGAGCAATCGAAGTGGATTTGATAAATTGAATTTTTTAGATTTTATTGCATATTCCTTCTTTAAATCGAGCGCTAACGCAGGGATACAAATTTCTGTCCCGGAAAATTGTTTGATAAGTTTGTATATCCCGCCAGCATGATCGATATGTGAGTGGGTCACAAGGATATAATCTAACTTGTTTATTCCTAATTGATGCAATTCTTTTACGACGGTTCGTATTTCTCTTTTTGTGCCCGTGTCAATTAATGCAATTTGGTCTGAACTTACAATGACATATACTGCCATCTGTTTTTCAATACCCCAGATGCCTATATCAAGGAGATAAATTCCGTCTACCACTGGTCCCGTATCGCGAATTATTGTCATCTGATTTATAAATTCTCCTGCCAATTTTTATATTTATTATTACAAGGTTTAATAAGATAAATTTGGTATCAGTTTTAAAAAAAGAATCCAGCAAATAATATATATAAATTTTAACTGAATTTGTGTAATGGCAATGGAAAGAGCGACTTTATTAAAAAGTGGATATGAACTTGTAATTATAATAAATGCACTTTCAATAATCCTTTGGATTTTTCTCTCGATTTTCCCCGGATTCAATGATTTATGGCAAGGGAATATACTCGATGGATTACAAGTTATCTTTCTTAATTTTTGGTGTTTATCTTTTCTGATCACTTTAGGGGTAGGGATTTTTCTTCATAAATTTTTAGAAGATGACCAAAAAGTGAAAGAGAAATGAAATCTCTTTTCAATTCAGTTCTATGCAAGAAAATAAAGAAATACAAGTTGCGAGGCGTCTTCGAATTTCGTTAAATCCACTGGCATAGTCTTTAAGCTCTCTTCATAGGTTTGTTCAAAGGAATCGATAAATTTTATTAGAGTCTTCACTAGAAACTTACTGCACTGTCCAGAGAGAACGAGGGCTGCTCGAATATAGTCGCCTGTATTCAATTCGATTTCAAAATTTTGGTAAGCTAACTTTTTTATTGCAGCAGTTTCAGTTGTAAATTCGGCACTAAATCCTTGAATTGCTGTTAAAAATCCACTTATTAAATCCGGGTCTAATTCTTTCTCGGAAAAATTATATCTATATAATGTGACTCCCGAGTCTTTCTCGATAACTAATAAAAGAGTGATAATTCGTTTGGAATAAAGCTTCTCCAATTCAATTTTTGTGAGGAGTAATTTCAGATGCTTTTCTTCAATGATTTGAATTGTTTCAGTTTCATATTGAAAAGTTGATTCATACATTTTCAGATTGGATCGGATTAAATCACTCACTTTCTCAAGAATGGTTAAAGTATCATATTCGAGATTAATAGCAGACTGTTTTGTCAGCGTCGCGTCAGGTTTGAATTTTTGATCTAATTTAGTTATCCATTGGCTCATATCAAGGTGAATACTAGGTAAATCGCGTTGTATTCGCCTCGATATCTCCTTTACTAAATTTATTACCTCACTCAGTGCCCAATTTGACTCACAGTACTCAAAGAGTTGAATTAAACGTTCTGTGAATTCAAAAGCACTTAATATTTGTTGGCCGATTTTTTCTTCTTTCATTTTAAGGTTTTTTGACATATCTAAGGCGATATTAACAAGATTAGTAATATATGCGAGGAAACCAGTGACTTGTTTCAGATCAGAGGCCCATACAATGATTCCAATCGTATCTTCATAAGTTTCGATTTCAACAATAATTTTAGTATTTGTTACCTTAGCAATTCCTGAATAGGTGGCTTTTAAAAAATATTCATTTATTGTAACAACAGCAAGATCTAATGCAGAGATCTGATTGGAAACAATCTCAAAAGCGGCTTCACGTGTTAATTTCTTAAAAGATATAGTGGTTATCCCATTCTGTAACTGAGTTCGCCATTGTAATAGATCCTTTGCATCTGCTTTTACTGAGGTGACGAGTGGACATTTAATCCAAATCTCTTTTGTTGGGATTGTAATTGAAGCAGGAGTCCCAAAGGCATCTATATAGGAAACTGTCCCAAATACCTGTGATTTTCCACAAGTTATCGGAGTTAATATATAATCAACGCCTCGAGATTCTCCAGGTCCAAGTGTCTCGACAGATTTCACTTCTGTCTCATACTTGAATTGATCAGTTGGAGTGAGTGTAACCTGAATTTTGGATATCATTGTCTGGCTGTTATTTCGCACTGCAATTTTAAAACGAATATTTCCACCCACATAATCATATTCCCGTTTTACTTCAACCAATTCTTCAGGGCGCGGTAAGGGAGCAGGAGGAGAGACAGTTGAAGGTATCGGTTGTTTTATTTTATCTTTTGCAAAAATAAGTTCTGGTCTGCGTTTCCGAATTACAATATAGCTCATAGAAGCTGCTCCAACAATGGCTACAATGATAATTATTAGAATTAAAATATTAAAACCGTCTTCTTCTGTTGGTGTTGTTGGAATGATAGAAGCAATGGATTGGATTCCAGGGTTGTTAGCTATATCCGAAGCTCGGAATCTAATGGTATTATTTGTGAGGGAAAATTGATTGAAAGGAACTGCATTTACTTTGACATATAATGGACCAATTGCGCCTTCACTGGCATCAATTTTACAAGCTGCATCTAAATATACACCATCAACAGAAGCCCAATTGATCGGTGTTAAGGATCCGTTGGTAGAATATGCGTATTGGACGCTTGAAAGGCTAATTCCTGCACCCGATACAAGAATCCGGCAAATGACCTCTGGTGTCGCATCACCAATTTCTTCAATAGGACTAATTATAGTAAAATTGAAAGGAGGGGCGTTATCGAAGTAAAGAACAATCTCAGCGCGATTCAAATAATTGATATTTCCTGCTGAATCCACGAGCCAAAGATAAAAGCTATGTGCACCTTCAGTTGTGACGGAAAAGGCAGACAAAAAATTTGAACTTCCTGCAATATAGGTCCCATCTGTATTATTGCTAGGAGGCATATCTAATTTGAAATATTTCCCAGTTAGCCCTGAAATATCACCTGGATTAGTCCAACCTAAATCGAAGGAATCTATATTCGTCCAACTGCTCGGATCTGCAGCCAACCCAATGGGAGCAGCGATTGAAGAATCATAATATACGCTTACCGAACTCCAATTCAGGTAATTAATATTTCCGACAGCATCGACCAACCACACATAGATGGTGTGATTTCCTTGTCCTGAGACTGATATACCAGGGATCGAGCTGATATTATCTCCAACGACATAAGTCCCATTCGTATCTGATAAAGGGGCAGAATCTAATTTATAATAGGCCCCAATAATTCCTGAGAAATCCGCTGGATTTGTCCAGTTTGCATTGAAGGAATCTATATTCGTCCAGCCACTCGGATCTGCAGCCAATCCAACGGGAGCAGCGATTGAGGAATCATAATATACGCTTACCGAACTCCAATTCAGGTAATGAATATTTCCGAGAGCATCGACCAACCACACATAGATGGTGTGATTCCCTTGTCCTGAGACTGATATACCAGGGATCGAGCTGATATTATCTCCAGCGACATAAGTCCCATTCGTATCTGATAAAGGGGCAGAATCTAATTTATAATAGGCCCCAGTAATTCCTGAGAAATCCGCTGGATTTGTCCAATTTACATTGAAGGAATCTATATTCGTCCAACCGCTCGGATCTGCAGCCAATCCAACGGGAGCAGCGATTGAAGAATCATAATATAAAACTGTAGAAGCATACTTGGTGTGATCTATGTTTAATACTCTATCCTTTAACCACACATATATGGTATGATTTCCTTGTCCAGAGACTGATATGCTAGTGATCGAACTGATGTCATCTCCCGCAACATAAATCCCATTAGTACTGGAAGTGGGAGTTACATCAAGCTTATAATAGGCACCAATAATACCCGAAGGGTCATTTGGATTCACCCAACTCACGTTAAATAAATTATTATTTGTCCATCCTGGTGGGGTTACCTGTAAATTCTTAGGAGCTTCTATGAATTTATCCTCTTTCATTTCAAAAAATTTCTTATAGAAGATATCATAATCCGTTCCTGCATTGTTATAATCTGTTCCATCCGTCCACGCCACATGCACATACCCATTATTATCCACCTCAATCGTGGGATTCTTAGAATCTTCCGTGCTTTCCGTGGAGACCACCTCAGTCGTGGTCCAATTGCCCGTGGTAACATTCCAGCGTTTATAAAAGATATCGTAATCCGTTCCTGCGTCGCTATAATTCGTCAAATCGTGCCAAACTACATATAAATGTCCGGATTCATCTGCTGCGATTGTTGGATCTGAAGAAGTATTCGTGCTCTCTGTAGAGACTACCTCGGTTGTGATCCAGTTGCCCGTGGTGGCGTTCCAGCACTTGTAGAAGATATCTTGATCGATTCCCGCGCCACTGTAATCCGTATTATCCCACCATGTCACATGTATATTCTTGGCCCCATCCACCGCGATTGTTGGATAGGCAGAATCAGCGGGACTCTCTGTGGAAACTACCTCGGTTATGGTCCAGTTGCCCGTGGTAGCATTCCAGCGCTTATAGAAGATGTCATCATCTGCATCTGCACCATCGTAATCTGTCCAATCGTGCCATACTGCATGTATATGTCCGCTATCATCTATTTTTATCGTTGGATACATGGAATGTTCTGTACTCTCCGTGGAGACCACCTCAGTCGTAGTCCAAATGCCCGTGGTAGCATTCCAGCGTTTATAAAAAATATCGTAATCCGTTCCTGCGTCACTATAATTCGTCAAATCGTGCCAAATCACATGCACATGTCCGGCTGCATCTACCATGATGGCTGGATTATTAGAATTACTCGTGCTCTCTGTAGAGACTACCTCGGTTGTGGTCCAGTTGCCCGTGGTGGCGTTCCAGCGCTTATAAAAGATATCCCAATCCGTTCCAGATGTATAATCGTCCCAAACTATGTGTAAATCCCCAGATCCGTCTACTGTGATTGTTGGATGCCTCGAATCACTTGTACTCTCTGTTGAAACTACTTCAGTCAAGGGCCATGTGCCGATGGTAGCGTTCCAGCGTTTGTAAAAGATGTCATCATCCTCACCCGAGCCACTATAATTCGTTTCATCCCACCACGCCACATGAACGTGCCCGGATCCATTCATTGTGATGACTGGATCCCAAGAATCAGCTGTGCTCTCCGTGGATACCACCTCAGTCATAGTCCAATCCCACGCAAGGAAATAATTGAGTTTGAGACATATTATTTCGCTATCCTCAGATAGATAGACTATCTCATCTTTAAAATCCCCATCTACGTCTGCTGAGGTTACAGGAAACCATCCTGTAAAAACTGACATATTATTTGTTAAATTGAGTGTAGCTTCAATAGATCCAGTTCTATTAATGATATAGATTTCACTTTGATTTACTATAATAAAATCTGAGTCCTGATTTCCAAAAAAATCTGAAAATATTGGCCAACCACTTCCGAATTTCCATAATGGTGAACCAGTGCTATTAAAAACAATAATATTTGTATCATTTACCGCAATTAATTCATTATCTGAATCACCCATAATGTCGACGATAGCTGCAATTCCTATTTCACAAAAACTTTCAGCTCTAATCCATGGTGTTTTGTTCCATAATAAAGTTCCATTGTTTTGATAAACGTAGAAATTTTCAGGTAGTCTTGCCTGCCAGATCACATCATTTATTCCATCTCCAGTCAATTCTCCTGTTGTAATATAATCTGAATTCCCAGGAGGACTTTCATTCCATAATGGAGTATGATTTGGGTCATAAGTATATATTTTTCCGTCAGGAGCTCGAGTATCTAACAAAATATCTCCCTTTCCATCTCCTGTAATGTCAGAGATTAATGTATAACCTACAGTAGCAGGAAAAGATTCATTCCAGAGAAAAGTTCCATTATGATCATAAAGTCTTATTTGAGGCAGATTGTCTCCAACAACTACTTCATCCAAATTATCTAAATCTATGTCCCCTACTCCTATGGATTTTGCCTGTATTCCCCCTTTGTTTGATTGATTCCAAATATAGGAACCATCATGGTTGATTGCAAAAATATTGTCATCACCACCTGGATTTGAATCAGAAAATCCGTAGATGATCTCCTTCTCAGGATCGCCGTCTAATTCTGCAAATTCAAAAGCACTCACGTGTTTATTGATAGCAGTGAAATTTTTAGTCCAAATTATTCCTCCAGAATTGTTTATCAGAGTTAATGAGCTTAATACTGCGGTATTTTGACTCAAAAGAACTTCATCTTTCCCATCATTGTTCACATCTCCAGTTTTTACTCGGACAAGTAGAGGAACTGTGCTAAAATTCCATAATTCAATCATTTCATAATCTTGGGAGGAAGTATAATAGAAGGGTAATTTAGTGACGGGGATATTGTCTATTCCTGTTTGAGTGTTTGAAATTAACTGAAAAAAATAAGAGAACTGGAATATAAGTAAAATAAAAATTAATAATAAAAGTGGGAAAAGACTTCTTTTTTTACTTCTTGCATTAAGATATTTCATAGTAGGACACCCCACAAGCTATAAATATTTAATAATCCCATTTTTAACAAGAAAAGGAAATATTTTTTTTCTCGCATCATTGATAGATAATATTATCCCCTTTTCTTTTATTAAGAATTGTGTGTGATTGAATAGAATCACCACTTATAGATATTATTTTAAGACTTTTGAAGTCGATGATGGCAATGTGATCTATGTCCTAACGTAATATGATAAGCTTGGCTTTAGGGCACTTAAAAAGAATAGACTGGGTGATAAGAGTGGATCTTAAAGAAGATTTATGGAGCTGAAAATCTTATTCGAGCCTTATTATTAGACTTGCATGATGAGTGCCACTGAAAAAGAAATAAAGATCCGCAGAATCAAGAATAACATTCAACATGATAACGACAGAACCCTCTTAAAAAATTTGTTCTGGATAGTAAGATAGACTTCGTCCTTTTTTAATTCCAACTCATTTGTCGGAAGTTATAATTTGTAACCAAAACTTTAATTTTATTTTCATTTTGAAATTAACATGAAACTATTGCCACAAAATTTTATTTAATCAATCAATTCTGTTTCATGAATAATGTTGATTATAGAATAGGCAGGTGGAAAAAAAAATGGATGAAAAAGAAGTCGAACAAAGAGAGGCAAGCCAAGCGAAAGAACAATTGGAAGCACAATTTAAAAAACAATTAGAAGCAGAACATGAATTTATTAGTAAGAAAATGAAAAATATAAGATATAGAATTGTGGTACTGAGTGGTAAAGGTGGTGTTGGAAAAACCACTGTAGCCGTTAATCTTGTTACTGCTTTAGCGTTGAATGGTCTCCGAGTAGGGTTATTAGATGCAGATATTCATGGCCCAAATGCCCCAAAAATGCTTGGAATTAAAAGATTTGTTCCAAACGTTGGAGAAAGTGGAATTCAGCCAGCAATTGGCCCTTTAAATACGAAAGTTATGTCGATGGATTTTCTACTCCCAAATCCAGATACACCAATAATCTGGCGTGGTCCCTTGAAAATGGGGGCCATCAAACAATTCATTACTGATGTGAATTGGGGCGAATTGGATTATCTAATTGTGGATTTACCTCCAGGAACGGGCGATGAACCCCTGAGCATTCTCCAATTAATTCCTAATATTACCGGTGTAATCATTGTAACTACTCCTCAAGATGTCTCGTTGTTGGATGTCCGAAAAAGCATCACTATGGTAAAAGAGATGAATGTTCCGATTCTAGGAATCGTCGAAAATATGGCTGGATTTATTTGCCCAAGTTGCGGTGCAAAAAGTAATATTTTTGGTGAAGGTGGCGGGCAAAAAGCCGCCAAAGATATGAATATCTCTTTTTTAGGAGGAATTCCTATTGATGAGAATGTCACTCGTGATGGTGACAAGGGGCTTCCATTTGTCGTTCAAGATGCTAAATCCCAGGCGACAATTGCCTTTAAAGAGATAACGGATAATATTCGAAGAAAAATCGAACCTGGCTATAAAGGATAATTTTAATTGATCAGAAATATCCGCCCATTGCAGTCATAAATTAATCCTATTTTAATAAATCCTTTCTCTTTTTTCTTGGAGGATATTATGGGTATCGGTATCTCCTTTTACCGACCAACCTTCTAAAAATTTAAATGTAATCACTCCTATTTAAAGAAAAAACGCAATACTATTTTGGATTATTGAAAAAAATTAAGAAATGAAATTGGAATAGAAAAAAAATGGATAACGAAGAACCAGAAGAAGATTCATTCGAACTGTACAAACTCAAAAAAATTCTACGAACTTTGGAGAAAAAAAAGGGTTACCATACAGAATTAATTTCCCTATATATCCCGCCGGACAAACGGCTTTCAGATGTCACAAATTACTTAAAACAAGAACAGGGTCAAGCAAGTAACATTAAAAGTAAAACTACTCGAAAAAATGTGATAGATTGTATTACTACTATTCTAGGGCAATTAAGAATCATAAAAAATCCACCTGAAAATGGTATGGTATTCTTCTGTGGAGCGATTCCTCAAAGTGGTCCCGGTACTGAGCGTATTGAACTATATCCGATTGAACCACCTCCTGGTCGTAAAATAAACACCTATAAATACCATTGTTCGGCAGAATTTTATTTAGAACCACTCAGAGATCTATTAATTGAAAAAGCAACTTTTGGATTAGTGGCAATGGACCGATCAGGTGCAACGATAGCAACAATCAAAGGAAACGAATTAAACATTATTGAGAGCATAACTTCAGGGATTCAAGGAAAGCATAAAAAAGGAGGTCAATCACAACGCCGATTTGAGCGTCTCATAGAACAACAAGCGCACGAGTTTTTTGTTCGGTTAGGAGAACATATGAATAAAGTATTTATAACTCTAATTGAAAGAGGAGAGTTGGAAGGAGTTATAATAGGAGGCGCAGGTCCGACCAAAAGAGTTTTTGCGCAATCTGAATTTTTTGATTACCGAATTCGGGACAAATTATTATTAGTAGTGGATACGGGGTACTCAAATATCACAGGAGTTCGGGAAATAATTGAAAAATCAGAGGGACATCTCGAGAAACTCCGGTATCTGAAAGAAAAGAACTTGGTCCAATCTTTCCTTGGTCATCTTGCACGCGATACCGGGTTAGTAACTTATGGAGAGAAAGAAGTCCGCCAAGCACTTGAACAAGCATCGGTGGACATCTTACTTATATCTGAAAGTGTAGATAGATTGAGAGCGACCATTCGTTGTCCTAATTGTGAATATTCCGAAGAAAAGACGCTTCATCATCATGAAGTGGATTCCTTAGAACGAGAAATTGCAAATAAATCATGTCCTAAATGTGAAAGTTCGTTATTATCTATTGAATCAATTATAGATATAATTGAAGAGCTTGGCGATCTTGCTAAATCAACTGGCGCTAAGGTAGAAGTCATATCCCCGGACACAGAAGAGGGAGAACAACTATGGAGTGGATTTGGGGGTATCGCGGCAATTTTACGTTATAAAATCGAGGAATAAAGTTAAGATTGTTTTCCGCATTTCAAACAAAATCTAGAACCATGCTCAATCAAAGTACCACAATATGAACAAAAATCACTTCCATTAGGTGCTTTGGTTCCACAATATACACAGAAAATGGAATTTTCATCTATTTGTTTCCCACAATTTAGACAAATACTTTCTTTTGTTTCTTCGGCGGATGTGGTCATTAGACCTTTAAACAGATAGTCTGGAACTTCCTCGGGCCTCGTTGTTCTGACTTCACTAGCAATTTGGCTACCTTGAGGCGTAAGTCGCATTTGATTGCGGTCAATAATTTCAATTAGGCCAGCTTTTTCTAATTGATAAATAGCAGTCTTTACATCATCTATTGTAATGATACCTCGTTTAGCGATTTTCCAGAAGGCAAAATTTTTTACTACGGTTTTTCTTTGATGCCATCGGAAAGAAGTTGTTTTCTCCGGACCATGTTTATCTTCAATTTCCTTACAACGCTTCAATATACCGGCCTTTATTAATTTAAATTTATCAACTGACATGAAATAACACTCCACTAGCATAGATTATAATTACCTTATTTTAAAAATTGTATTTTGTCTATGAAAATAATTAATTATAATCAGTACTTTGACAATTTTTTTTATATTTAAGTCGGATTTAGCTTCAGTTTTTAAAGAATTTTCCTTCGACAAAAAAGCTATTTTACTAACTTTATAAGAATCTCCGTGTTTGATTTCAATTTATGAAACGAGTAAAAAAGATCACAGATGCTGAAATGTTAGATATGGTGACAGATGACCTATCCCAGTATATTTCCATTAAAACAATTTCAACCCAAATAAATACAACCTCCTTTCTCCAAACTCTCGCGGGAATTGCTGCCGAAAAATCCTCGATTGCCGCATTTTCTACTAAATTTGAGGAAGGCTTAACTGCTCGGCAGATGCGGTATCATCT
>JABXJU010000243.1 GCA_013375405.1 Candidatus Helarchaeota archaeon | reverse complement strand
AGAAGGCGTAATACTGTGCGTCCGGACAATTATTATTTTGAAACCCTGTGTTAGTTTTAAGCGTTGCCTCCCAATGCTCCGGGTCGGTTGAAGCGATTAAAACTTCGTGAATATCCTTTAGCTTCTGTTCAGAAATAACCTTTTTATCAGACATCTTATCCCCCACATACTCTAAAAATTTATCATTGATGAATTTTGTTTTAGTCTGCTTAGTGTGTTCGGCTACAATTTGTCTAATCTCTTCCCATCTAACATATCTGAATTCTTTTCGTCTCAACCCCGTCTGCCACATAATGTTTTCTACTTCTTTTTCGAACTCATCCTTTCTATCAAATTGTGTAGCCAAGACCAACCTCAAATGGTCATAAAATGGTCTAAAATCGTTAAGAATCTTCCCATATTTACCTAACTGGTCTTTAGGTAATCTTGACTCGCCCAATTTAGACTCTAAGAATACGATAAACCTCCCTTCAAGCTTCATCTGCAGATCGATTTTACTCCTCTCCTCTGCTTTCCCGCCGTAAGGAATCTGGGTTTCGATATCTATTTCTTTGAGTTCCTTATCCTTAATGTTTAGCATTGGTATCGCTAACTTTTTGCCCAAAAAATACTTAAGAACGTCTCTGTTTACTTTGAGAATAAAACCAAAATTTGCAGAAATTTGGTCTTCTTCATTGCCAAAACGATGGACTAAATCAAAGACATTTCCAACATTCACTATCTTAGCACCCATACGAGAAATCTTTTTTTCAGCAGTAACATTGGACTAAAATTGGCCCGGTGTTTGCGAAGTGCCGAAGCACTTGGGTGAGCCAAGCGAGCAGAACAAGAGTTACCTCCCGTCACCTACACTCGTACTTTTGGACAATCCTTTTCTAGCGGACATGAAGAACACTCTGGTCCTCGTGCATGACAAAAGCGTCTACCAATTAACCAACTCGGTAAGTCCAGCGCGCCTGGGTAATCCGGATTGAGGTCCCGGGCAGCATTAAGCAGGGCCTCATGTGTATAGGTATCTATGAGAGCGGTGCGTTGAAATACGCGCCTGACGTGAATATCATCGGATACATCGATCCACTGTTTGTTTTGTGCAGACACGCCAAGGTCCCTTACGAGTATGTTTACCGCCATGGAAGCCTTCTTCTGTCCTATGCCATCAAATTCCTCGAAACGACGTTGGAGGTCGTCAGTTCTTGGATTTTCGTTCCAGATATTGTCCGCTTGGCCATTGTACTTTCTATTTAGGAGTTCGCATGCCTTCCGGATTCGACGGGCTGCCTTATTGTATTCAAAGTGAATTTCCGGCTTTGCCGCGCAGGTCTTCGCCAACTCCCCCTCTGACATAGCCGCTATTTTCGCTGGGTTTAGATGCCCCAATCTTTCCTTCAAAAGATATGGCCCAGTCCAGGCTCGCTCGGCCTCTATTCTTTCATCGAGTATCACAGCAAAGAGAAACGCATTGGGATTAGAGAGAATGAAATCGTTTGCATCTTTATTGGGCGTAAACACCACTTTTTCCCGTTTTTCCGTTGCGTGTTCTTCACCATAGTCCAAGAGTCTCTTGACAATCCCTTTCTTTGTCATGATTCAGCTCCTAAAGGCGATGACAGAAAACTAAAAATATGCATCGTATTGCGTCTATCTTCCCAATCAGGGCTAAACTATATTAAAGAATTATCTTCTCTTCTTCTTGGCTCTTTTCTTTGCTACTTTCTTTGCTTTCGCCACGCTGTATCATCTCCTTTTTATAAGAAACTATAATAGTAATTTGCTCCCTTCCCATTTACAATCCAAGATTTAACCAATCTTTCCAAAAGGAAATTACTTGTCAAGAGGAATTCGAACTAATCTGGTTGTTTCTTCTGCGTAATCTATCTAAAAATATTTATCAAACCTTTGAATTTATATCTGCTCTAAAAAACTAGGCCGGTATTTTAAGCATAACCTTGAGCGTATTTCTCCTTTTCTTTATCTCTCCTGAACCCGGGCCTAAAGGCACCTCAGCAAACAAGAGGGGATTTCTTTTTTCACTACAAGAGTTTCCCGTCCATGAAACCAAAGCGTCTAAGTCATACTGACTTATTTGGGCTGGTGCAAAACACTTAAATTTAAATTGACCTGTAACCTTCGCGGCAAGGTAAAACATGGGCAAATCAAAACCATTAATTATTTCCTGGGTCGCTTGTGCATAATTCTCAATTAATTTATCATTTACTTCTTCAGGGAATAAATGCCAGAGGGCTAACCCATCAAAACCAAAAACAGCGAAAGCCATTACCTGTTGTAATCCCTCATAAAAGTTCCTTTTACTAATGTCTCGGAAAAACTTAATCTCTGTGCCAATAATTAGGGCACTGTCAATAGCCTTTTTTATATCTTCAAAAACAAATATCATATCAACTTCTAGTTTAGGTGGCGTTTCGCCTTTCCACCAGCTTGACCAAATACACCGAAAGCCCTTACTTGCTAAATTGACATGGCTATGTACCCCTTTCAGCCAGTATGGTTGATTTTCCCGTTCCTTCTTCTGTGCAATCATTTCATGGAATTTCTTAACTAAAGTTATTTCGTCTTTCATGTTCTCACGAAAATAAATTTGGGATTTTTGGGCCATTTTTATCGCAGGAGTTTGGTATTTCTATTATTGAACATTAATTAATGAGCACGCTCGATTCATAAAGAGCCCCCAGAGAAAGCGTTTCGGGATGTAAAAAGTATAATAGTCCTCTTTTCTCGCCTCTTCCTCAGCCTCCTTTTCTGCAAGGCCAACCTTCTTTGTCAGTCTTTCCTTCACTTGCTGTTTCTCGTTTTCCCATACATCATTTAACCTTTTTAAGAAAAGCAAAACAAGGATGAATTTATAGTCCACGGCTGTTCGTATCAAATCGGCAGCCCTGTCGATAAGAGAATTTATTTTCTCTCGTGTTATTTTTTCAGGAAATGATATTTGTTGGGCCATTATTTTACCTTTCTTTACTTATTCAGATTTTAATCTTTAATAATTTTTCTATATCTTACCTTTTTCTGAGACAGAAATAAATAAGAACTAAAATTCCAGCAAAAAGCAATCCTTCTATAATAGCATCTTTTCTTGATCTCAGTATCTTTCCTATTATACTTTTAACAGGCGATTCTATTGCTTGAGGTTTTGTGGAATCATATGTTTCATACACGGTTATATATGGTAATATTCCTTCAACCCTTACACCCTTCTGAACAATAGCATAAACTGGCGTATTTGCGTCATAGGCTATACCAATTTCATTTTGCACCCAGTTACTATGTTTTTCGGTGATTAATGTAAGTAAGGCCTCTGAATTTCTTATCTTATCTCTAATGCTTTCGGGCAAGGATTTTGCTTCTGCCTGACCTGAAATGCAAGCATCTATTTTACTCTGTTCAAATATGCTCTTAACAGATTCTGCTATTCTTTTTGTTCCAGGATATTTATTCTCTCGTTTTTTTTACTTTGAATTTATGAGCCAACCAAAGAAATAATAAACTTAACCAAATTGAAGGACTTAAAATTATATCGAAAAATACTAAAAACATAAATGGTTGAAATTCTCTTTCAAAATCACTTAGTCCTGTTGACTTAACATCCTTTGCATATTCGACAATTCGAGTTATTTCAAGTGTCGTGAAAGCAACAATAAGCATAATAGCAAGGGCTATAAACATCAATCTCAAACTTTTATTTGGCTTCATAATGCTCTTCTTTCGAACTCTCTTAATAGCCCTCACCTCTTTCCCAGTTGTTTCACTAAGGAACCGAGGGCTATTTTCCGACGCCCACCCGACTATCTCTGGCGGACCCTTCGTTTTTACGCCAAAGGACGAGCCTTTTTATTCTTTATTTTCCTGATTTCTTCCAATAATCTCTCTTCTGTAATTATCCCTTTTCTAACCAAAAGTTTGATGAGAGCTCCTACACAATCACCGTATCTACAAATTACTATAAAATCATTTTAAAACAAAATAAAATATTATGCCTAAAATAAAAATCCAACCCATAATAAAGAAAAAATATGCTAACGCTAAACCACGTAAGGCACCGTTGCTTTTCTTTATCTTTCTTATGACATGATATCCCAGAGGGACGTTAATCCATCCGAACCCAAGTATCAATAATACAAACATTAGTAAAACCAGCATTTCAAATTTAGGTTTTTTCTTTTCTTCCATTATTTAACTCGGAAAAAGACTTATCGTTTATTTTTTCTCTTTTTGACGGGATTTTTCCAATTTATCTTTCAATTCTTGATACGTTTTTCGCCCAATTTCTAAAAACTCGGAGTCAAAATCTGCAACTACTCCTTCACATAAACGCTTTAGGTCTTTAGCAGACCCCGTTTGTAAACTGAAATCCAAAAAACGACAAGGCTCCCACGTACCGATCATTTCTTCTGCTTGAACAATTTTTTCAGGATAGATAACATCGTAAACTTTAAGTAAATTAACCATAAGAGATACGTCAACCGGTGATAAAATAACTGTTGATAAAGCTATTCCACCTGTTTTCTCACCCGATATCGTCTTAAGTTCCAAAGCGATAACCGAAAGTCTGAAATTTGCGTTATCCTCAACTATTGTTATATCTTGAAGGGAGCGAAGTTCACGTTTAATATAACTTTCAATTCTGCTTGAAATATTTTCGTCTGCGGTAACATCAACCTTTACACGAGCTGAGAACTTAGGCAATTCTTGAGAGAATAGGTCTGTAGATAACCTAAAAATCAAAATTACAACGACCAACGTCCATATAGCCGTTTTATTGTGTGTCATATCTGACCTCCCAAAAACTTATGCGGGTTTCAAAGACGGTTCTATTTATTATCGGTTATAAAAGTCATATTTTTTCTACTGTCCACCATATGATAATTTTGGTGTCGGGAAGTAAATCACAAGCACATTATTATCTGAAGTGACAATAGGGTTATTTTTTCTTCGACTTTTCTTTTCTCTTCATGAAATTCTCAAATCTATTACTTAAAACGAAAATATAATCACAAATTGCGCTCGCAAAATCCAAAAGGTCTCTGGCGTCTTCCCTGGATATTTTTTCTCCTCTGACATGTGCTCCTATATTGCGATGTTTCCTGAGCTCTTCACCCCACAGATAAATCTTTTTATCAATGACCTTCTTGTCTAACAATTCTTTTAATCCACCCCCTAAGAACTTATTTTTAGTTTTATATTCGGAACAAATACTTTCTAACATTTTGCCGCACATTACCGCACAGGCACTATTTGCTTTAGCTTTATAACATTTTTTGGCTTCTTCCAACGAACTACGGACTAAATCGGGAATACTCAAATCAAGATATTTTTCTGGCTCTGGCCATACTCTTTCAGCAAGGCTCAATTGATATTTGTCTTCCCCTATAATATAGACCTCTTGTTCAGCCAATATTCCATTCTTACAGACGGGGCATTCCAATAGAGAAACTCTAATTGGCCATGAATCCCGCTCTTCGTTAAATGATTCATGTTGTGCCAAAACTTTTGCGTCTACTTTTGAGTCACAATATGGACATTCTATAATCATTCTAAATTTCCCTTTCGTATTTCAGACAACCGTTCATATATGAAATACTTTGGTTGCAAGCCATTTTTGGCAAAAACTTATTCCTGCACTGGCACAGATTAAAAAGCGGGAGAAACCCAATGCATTCCAAATACCCCCCGCTTAAAATATCCTAATCAAACTTTGTATTTTACACCTTCCATTTCGTTCGCGGATTCCGACAAGGCCTTTTGCCACGGAATAGGCGTCCCAATTCTGGGGCCATTTTCGCCAATTTCGATAGCTACTTTTCCTGTTTTGTATGCCTTATCAAAATATTTTAGGCTTATACCACAGAGCGAGTATATCAATAACTTACGGATACCACTATATTTCTTGTGGACAAGCAATAATACCTCATCTTTGGAAATTCGTTCTCTAAGATGTAAATAAGCTTTTCTTTTGCTTGTTTCTTCTTTCATCTTTAAACTCCCAAAA
>JABXJU010000035.1 GCA_013375405.1 Candidatus Helarchaeota archaeon | reverse complement strand
ACCCAGAGTGGATCCATATCACCGCCAGCGATCGAAATGTCGTTTGGAAGGTGGTGAGGGATACACTTACCGACAACGTCATTGGGATGGGAACGATTATAATGGATCCCAAAAATCAGCGGGGATACGTGCGGGGGTTCATGGTTGACCCGGATTACCAGAGTTATGGTGTGGGCGGCTGGTTGGCGCTCAACGCGTTTCAAGAATTCGCCATAAAGTATCGTGATGTGATTAAAATTATTTGGACTGAAAATCGGACGGCCCATGCGAAATCCCAAAAAATCTCGGAGGCGGCAGGCATGCGTCCAGTAGGACTCTTCCCGAACAAAGACATCTTCCTCACGAAGCGGGAGTCCGACGTTTTGTTCGCACTCTACGCGATGAACGCCCTGAAGATGCGCCGCCCTGAGCCAGCGTTGATCCCTGCCGTCATGCCCATCTTCCGCGTGGTCGGACACCAGTTCCGTTTGGGTGATGCCGTGCCCACGCAAGTGCCAAGGACGCACGCGGATGGCTACGCCGTGCAAGGGTTCATCTCCGTGGATAAGTACAACTATCGCTACTGCACCTACCGTGCGAACGGGAGAGAACTCAAGTTTATGATCAATCCGCGGACACGGGTCGCGGAGAAGACGTGGTTCTCCCCGGATATCGACCCTGTGACGCTCAAGACGCTGCTGCGGTCCGCCCGGATCTCGCTGAATCCCAAGATCTACTACATGGAGTGCTACGTCTCCGCGTTCCAGCCCGCGATCCAACAGGTCTTCATCGACTTAGGATACGTCCCAACAGGGTACATCCCTGGCTGGGATCTCGTCGATGGGAAACGAGAAGACCGAATCATCATGACGTGGGTGAGAGAGATCCCGCCCTTGGTAAGCATGCAGCTGACTCGCCGCGCAATGAAAATTGCTAAATTATTCCTGAGTTGAGGGATGTGATAGTGCGGATGACAGAGATCCCCAGAGTTCCTTTTTTTATTGATCACAAGCGTCAGCATGGAACTATGCGATACGTCCATATCCGCGATCTTGACCTCTTCCGTCCTGAAAAGGAGAAAGGACCCAATCCACCCACATATTAGTTCAGAGAAATAATTTAAAAAAGGATTGCTATACAAACTTTTTTTTACTCTCTTTTTAAAGAACTCCACCAAGAAATCCATAGCACTGCTCACCCGCACCGAAAAAAACTTTCGATGAGGGATGTCGGATTCTATCTCGATCAAACCCGAGAGGATAAATTAATATAGTTAAGGCTGTTTTAATAGGATAAATTAAAATTGAAAAACGAGAAAATCAATTGGAATTCGGTTTTCATGAATCGCGTGATAAGGGATGTGGTGAGGGCTGAGCTGTGGTGAGATAGGAGGTAAAGAGGGGTAGAGAGCCAATGTTTGAAAAAGGTAGTAAAAAAGATCTTCCAAATGACATCGATTTCGTAATCCTCGGAGTACCCTTTGAAGCAACGAGTACCAGTCCGCGTGCTGGGGCTAAAGAGGGGCCTGTGGCAATCCGAAAAGCGTTCCATTATTTCTCGCTTTTGACTGAGTTGGGGACTGATATTTTCCAAAAGAAAATTGTTGATATAGGCGATATTGAAGTCTATTCAACACTAATTGACAAGACTATGACATCAATTGAAGAAACCATTTCAAACATATTATCTTTAAGAACAGCTAATCCCCCTATTCCTATTACATTAGGGGGTGATCATTTTATCACGTTTCCAGTTATTCGCGAACTCGCTAAATCATGCCCTTCAAAATTTGCCCTTATTGTCTTTGATGCTCATGTTGACCTCTATGATAAGTGGCTGTATAAGGAACAATATAAACATTGTACTGTTTTCCGGCGAATTCTGGACTTGCCAGCTTTCGATAAAACTGACTTACTATATATTGGTGCCCGGGACATAGATTATGAAGAAGCAGAGTTTCTGAATAAGAACGCGATCACGCCTTTGTCATCATATACAATTTCTCAAGAGAATTTAGAATCGAATCTTCTTCAGAAATTTCAATCGTTTCAGGAACGAGGAATTGACCACGTGTATGTCTCCATAGATATCGATGTGCTAGATCCATGTTACGCACCTGGAACGGGTTATCCGATCCCTGGAGGATTAAGCTATCGCCAACTCTGGAACTGTCTTCAAATTCTTACCCAATATTTTCAGGTAGTAGGTTTTGATGTAGTTGAAGTTTGTCCCCCGTTCGACTCATCAGAAATTACAGCGATTACAGCTGCACGAATTATTATGGAATTCCTTGGGTTCATTATACAGAATATGCAAAAGTAAAATGTACTTCTTTGAAAGATATTGATTTATTTATAAACTGGAAAAACTTTATTTTCACGTGATATTGATTTCATTCGATTAGAAATTGCCCCTAACATGATAGGAAGCGCAATTGTTGCGTCACAAATGACATCGACATATTTAGCTTTTGCATCGACTTTTTTCCATGAAATTGCCTCCTGTAAGCTTGCCCCACTGACGCCGCCAGGTTCTGGTCTATCCGTCGTAATTTGGATCGCATAATCTAATCCTTTTGATGTTACTTGCATTGCCATCGCAACGTAATGTTTTGGAGTGCCGCCACCAATAATGAGTGCTCCTTTTCGTTTAGATTCGTAGGCAATGTCGATAATACGTTTTTGATCTCCTAAAATATCCACTTTTAATGGATGCGTTTGGTTGTACATCCAGATTTGAAACCCTAGTATCGAATCTGCAATAGCAGGGCAAAAGATTGGAATATTTCGTTTTGCAGCTATTTTCATTATCGATGGTTTATCTGAAAGTTGGTTGCCGAGGTATGTTAGGAATTCAGAACACAATAACTCTGCTTTAGAAGCTTTATCTAAGAGTGTTTGAATTTTTTCTTCAAATTTTACATAGGCCTCGTTAGGAAGTAAGACATTATAAATCCGATTTAATCCTTCTTTGCTGAGAGCTTCATCATCAGCAATTGCGCTTCCATGAAAGTGTTTATAGCCAAAGGCTTCTATCAAATCATGGGTTAAAGTCGCACCTGTCACAATTAATGCATCAACAACCCCTAATTCAAGGAAATCTATCAAGACTTGCTTCATGCCGCCTGGTACCATGGCTCCCGCTACTGTTAAGAAGATAGTACAATCCTTATCTTTAACCATATCCATGAAGATATCGACAGCGCGGGCCAGATGCTTTGCTCCAAATCCAGCTCCAACGCGCATTTCCTCTATTAATTGGTTAAGGGTCATCTCTGGCGTTACTTTCACATGACGAATTTCTTCTAACTTCATCTTATTCAACTGCTCTTCACTTTTAATCTCTCATTATTTAATAAAATTATATAATAATTGGCTAAAATCTTGTTAGACGCGATGAATAAAAATCTGTCTAACAGAAAGAGTAGATAAAGAAGGGGGGGGTTAAAGATAAGAGTATATTACCAAGAAATATCTTAAATACCGCTATGAAGAAATAAGTGGGTACTGCCCCAAACTAAGAATGAAAATCAGAAGAGGGGCGGGGGGTTCAAACACAATAAAGGGGCAGCACCTTTCACTTTTCTTAAGACTGAGTCTGTTATATTCGTTTTTCTTTGAATTTTTTTTAATGGTATAAATTAGTAAAGATATAGATTTTGAATAGAATTTAACAATTTCTAAAACACTTTTCCCCCATGAGAGGAGAAAGGTATTCTAATATGATAAAAAGTATTCTAATAGAGCGAAAATCGTTAAAAATATTCAAATCCCTTTTTGTTACTAACATCTAAAGATTTCAACATGAATTTGAATTATTTGTTGGAAAATCTAATAAATCAATGGAATTGTATATTATTCAATCTGAAACGCCAAGATCTCTAATGTACCTTAGGATTTTAAACGATTTTTAAGCAATTATGACAGATCACTTTCCTTCCTACACGCCTTAATTGAATTTGAGATTCTCTAAAGGGAGAATTGCAGTGCGGACATCGTGTGAGATGACTGTCCGTCTGCGAAATTTCTATAATATTCCGCGCATTTTCAATGGGCTGCTCTAAAGGAGTTGCTTGAGGCTCTGGAGGTTTCCCACTATCAAAGGTGCTCAAAAAATCAAGTGCTGAATTGAATTTATCTTCATGTATTTGAGGAGATGATAGATTTGATGGAGGTAGCTTTGAAATAGGCGGGGATTCTTGCGAGAGAACCTGGGGAACGGGTAGGGATCCCGCAGCAGGTACTTCTAAAATAGCGGTTGAGGCTGAATGCTTTACTGGGGATTCAACTGGCCATTCAACGGTTCGTTGTTGATCTTTTTCAGACAAGAATCCAATTGGAACAGTTCCAGGTTGAAATCCTTTTATGTGTTCTAAAATTTTCCTGAATGGGAGTTCTACATTAATATTTTCTTTGGCAGAGGTTTCTGCGTATCCTACTAGGTTGAATTCACTGACATAATTCATGACCATTTCTCGAGTTAAAGTTGGATGGTAGCCCAAATCTAATTTTGTACCAACTAGAACAATTGGAGTTTGAGATTGAGACAATTTGAACATTGTTATCCATTTTCCGAGGTTTTGAAAGGATTGGATTCGGTGGACTTCAAAGCCAAGTAAGATACCATTAGCATTCTTAAAAAAATCTGGAAGCATAAATCTAAATTGTTCTTGCCCACTGAGGTCCCAAATTTGCAGTCTTCCATCGACTCCGTTGATTTGTACAGTTTTTATATGTATGTCAACGCCTATCGTTTGAATTTGATTAATATAGGGAGAATCACAAAAAACCTTGGCAAGAGTTGTTTTCCCGATTCCACCGTCTCCCCCTATTGCGATTTTATATACGAATGTTCCTAATGGAATATTATTTCACCTTTACCAGTTGTCTTATATTTTTTTTCTAATTATTAAATATTATTTGAAATTATTGCTTTAACTATACATCCATTTAATGCGACTTAAAGAATCCACTCCTAAAACAAGGGAATATTTGGAAATCATTTTGCATCAGCCTCAAATAAAAAGTCCAAATGGTTCAATGCCATTTCTCGGGTTATCTCATTTTTTTCTAGTTTTTGAGCGATATCATTGATCAGGTATTTAGGTGTGAATTTTTTGATTTTGATGTCAGTCAGCAAAGCGTAATATGTATCAGTTTTAGTTTTAATCTCGGCGACGAATCCCATCTCGATTAATTCTTGAAGATGCTTTCTATCAACTTCACTTTTTAATTCTTCGAAGGTTCGAGGCCCATTCCATAACAAATTAAAGATCCGGAAATATTTTAATTGGCACCGAACTTCTAAACAATGACGGGTCTCCTCAATACGAGCGTCTTTCCCCGATAGAACTCTCTGCTTGTGATTCGCTAAAGATTCGTTCAAACTTATAAAGAACATTCCACTATCGGATTTGAATCGGTCATCGTGTAAAAATAAATCAGTTGTCAACTTGGTTGGAGTTCTTAACACCATAAAATCTTTAATTAGAAAATAAACCATTTGAAAACTATCCTGAAGCCAGCTAGTCTTCACTAATCCCGTCTTAATTAGAGGAAGCATTACCATGTTGAACTCAGCTTCGATAAATCCTTCATTCTTGGTTAACATTTCTATTAAATCATCTTCTGTCTGGGGACCTTCTGTCAGACGCATGAAAAGCTGCAGGCGAACAGGATCTGTATAAATTGATTCGAAAGAGTCAATTTCTGACATTCTTATGAGATTCTTATATTGGTTCCCTTTTTGTTTTACAATTCTTAAATCTCTATAGGCTATTGCTTCACGGACTGCTAGATTCTGATCCAAAAACAACATTAATGCATGTTCTGGGTCACCATGAATGTCAATGTACTCAAAAGGATAATAGTCACGATCTTTAGCAATATCTTCTGATACTTCAATTGTAAGCTGTTTATTACATAATTTACAGACTACATAAAGTTTTTTCATCTTAGCCATAAAAATCCTCAATTTTTTCTACTTTGTGGGATTTTAAATTGTGAAAGTTGTTCTTCGAATAATTCTGAAATCAGGGCTTCCCGTGTAGGCTGGGGAACATTTCCAATCCTCATTTTTTTGACTATTTTTTCCTTAACCTTATGTATTTCCTTTTGGAATTTGGTCAAACGGATGATTCTTTTATTGAGGCGAATCCCTAATATAACGGCGAGGGTTAGGAGAATAGGAAGCCAAATAGGTGAATATCGCCAAATAATTGTCCTGATTGTGATGATTTGAATGGTAGTTGTATCATTAGCTGGGCTGATAGAGGCTGCACCCTCGTAAGAAGCAGTTATTGTTAGAAGCACCTCCCCCTTTGGCATATCATAAGTTATTTCTGCAATTCCATTATTGTCAGTAATTGCAAATTTTTCAGCATCACCTATAGTAAATCTAATTGTTGCCTCTGTCAAAGTGAGATTTGATATATCTGTATAATACAGCTTGGCAGTAATTGTTAAACTTTTTCCGCTTAAAATTTCAGCCGGGATATTGTATAGTTCAAGTATTACCTTCTCTTTCGGTAAAACTTCTAATCGAATATCTATTGAGACATTTTCATAATCTATAGAGGCCCTAGTTTCAATAGTAAGGTTAAATATTCCAGCAGTGACGTTATATTGGGGCAATGCAATATCCGCAATATAAACGGTCAACAGTTGGTCCATTAAATGGAAATCGCTTGCACCGGAAGAATTAATCCGCCAAGTAAGGTTGCCTTCACTGGGATTACTAAATAGAACCCTGTCATGGAATAGATCTTTGAACGATGCACCAATTCGGATACTTTCGCCCTCATACACGGTAAGGTTCTCAGTATCTGTTTCAAGTAGGAGGTAATTAAAAGGTATTTTTAACACTTGAAATGTAAAATTCAAATGAGCCACAGAATATCCTTCAGCACCTGCTGCAATATCTACACGTCCTATTTGGCCATCATGAAGGCTGCTAGTATCTAAAGTAATATTATAATACCCATCGAAAGCATGTCCAATAGTATTCCCTAAATCCTCGTATGGCATTAATTGGTCAGTTATGTTCAGTCGTGCTTGAATAATGGCCCCATCAAGCCCTCCAAACGTGCCATTAAAATAAACCTGGATTTCTTTGGTCTGGTCGTCTGGAAAAGGAGCAGGATCTGCCCAATATCCTTCGGCTAAGAGTGTAACTCCAGAAATAAAACGGAGTTCTGAGGGAAATCCTGTAAGATTGAAGGAAGTTGATGCAGTTCCATTCTCGAATCCCTCTCTAATAGCTATTATTTGAATCTGTTTTCGCCCTGGGGTTGCTAAATCGGTGTAAAATGTGATATTATATAACCCATTTTGAAGGTCTTGAACAATATATTGATCTTCCGTATAATTCGTCAGAATAGTTGCGCCCTCTATCTGTCTATTTAAAGAGAGGGCAGTAAAATTTACCTGAGCTATTATTTCTTGCCCAGGCTGGACTTCCTGTGGACTTGTCTGTACATGTGTTAATATGGACGGATAAGTAAGAACCGTTAATGAATGATAGTCGATTAAGAGTTGATCGCTTGTGGCTCCAGAACTGTTTGTATACCTTAAGCTAAGCGTATGAGTGCTATCCTCAACATAGTGAAAATTTTCAATATGGGACTTATTCATCCAATTGAAGGTCAGGGATTGTATATTAGTAAGATTAATCCATGAAGAAGAGGAGAAATTGAAGATCCAAACGGTAATAGGTACTGGCGCTTGATAAAAAGTGTGTAAGGTCATATTTCCTTCTAGAACAGTAAAATTGAATCGTATATCCAATCCCTGATCGAGCGGGACGAATTTGAGGATTTTATTGTCCTTTTTGTTTGTGAGATAGTGCAGTATCGAGCCGTCTGTAATGTTCTGGCAAATTATATAAATATTATCATAATGAACAGAAAAATTTACTAGCTGAGGGGTCGAAACTTGGGCATACACCTCAAAACTAATGTTGTAGGTTTCCACAGCTGACAATTTATTGCTAATATCCGCACTTATATTTATGATACTACTTGTTTTGGTAACTTGTGTACTCCATAACGTTCCTAAGAGCTGTGTGGAATCCCAAAGTCGGACTCGTAATTCAAATAAATACACATTCAATACCTGCTCAATTCGATAACTGAAGTTCAGAAGAACCGAGGGATTTGTTGAATAATCGGCTGAGACAACGACATCATCGAGCCTCACGTTATCACCAGAATCATGACTCATATATCCTCGAAATCGAATTTGGAATCCATCAATGTGACTGTAATTATAAAGATTGACTGTTTCAAGTTGATATCCAAAATTCCCTGTATAGGATCTTACCTGATAATGCCATGTACCATCATAAATATCGAGGTAAAGGAAATCAGTAGCCTCTAAACTCTCAAGAGTAAGATGAAATGATAAACTTGCGTTGAATAGCCCACTTAGGTTAAAGGTTTTTGTTAGATTAGATTGCGCCGTTTGACTATTACCAGCAAAATGCGCACAATAACTGCCGTTGTAGGGGGTAGTCGTTGTAATATCCAGTATGCCGCTGCCGGGCTGCGCGTTCCACCCATTGGTTAAGAAAGATGCACTTTCAAAACCTTCCCATAATAGCGTTGTTTGTTTCAGAGGGGATTGTTCGGTCGTGAACTCTTTGGTAAATGTCTGATTGATAGAGGCAATTTGATCGAATGCTTTGAGAGTTCCACTGGTGCCGTTTGTTTTAACTTCAATGTAATCAAAATCTACATCATCACGCTGATCATCCCACCCATCATCATCATAAACGCGGAGCCTAATATTCCCCTGTATATTTACATACTCGTAATCCAGAGGATTTTGAGTTCGTGTACTATTCAACCATTGATAAGTGGAGGAAGCAATAGTATTTAGCAATTCCCATGAGCTATCAAGATAATTATAAATTTGCCATGCGAAGGAGTCGCCTGTTCTCCTCCCGTACATGTTTATTTCTATGTAATTGATGTCTGAGAGGTTGGAATGAAAGGCGAACTTAGCTTCAATGTTATAAATATCAGTTGGACCGCCTTCCTCAATTCTAAAACTAGGACTACTCAAACTATGTGTATCTGTGTAATCATTTTGGGTATCCCTATGAGTAATTAAGGTAACATTCTCGGCGAGATTCGTGGTGTTAACGAAGCTAAGATCAGGGGATGCACTACTTTGGTGATGAAGCCACGCATTGTTTCCTCCTGAGGACCACTGGGATGTGATGTTGGAACTATTGGTAAAGGACCAACTGCTATTGGAGAGAAAGTCTGGATTTTGGATCAAATCAGCATATATGAGATTACCGTGAATTATTTCCATTGAATTACTCGTGATATTCTCTGTGATCACGGGTGATTTTATTGATAGAGTAGAGCGTTTTTCTTCGGATAGGGGTGAATTAGCATTAATAGGGGAATTTACAAACAAAAAATATATAACATTCGAAAAGAGAGAAGTAACCACCAAAATCACTAAGAAGAAACTTAGTATTCGGGAAGATCTAACTTCACATTTACTAATTTAAATTAACTCCTGCTCTTTTTTTCTATTTTTGAATTAAAAAATATATAACAATTTTAAATTTTAATTTTTTTATTAGGAAAACTATCATACTCTTTTAGCTTTTTTCTCGCTATCAATTTTAATTCCCCTCTTTCCTTTATATAAGAAAAGTTCTTAAGCATTTATGATGTTTATTTTGAAAAACTAGTCTTGAATATCATTTTCAAAATCTATAATTTTGTTTAAAGGCAATAATATATTACTCTCTCTTGAAAATGTGGGTACTACTTTTGAAATCGGATAATTCTGTAGCTTAGAATATATTTGTGTTTCATCATCGAAATTTGGTTCTTCTACTTCACGTGAAAAAGCTATCTTAACATCCCTAGGGTCAACAGATTTTATCTCCTCTACAAGTCTTTTAAATGGAGTGAATACATTACTTCTATTCTTTGCAGAGACTTCTACAAAATCTACTAGATGATGATTATTGACAAACTCCACTGCCATTGTTCGGGTCAGTATTGGGTGGTACCCCTTGTCTGCTTTTGTTGCTATCAAAACAACTGGGGCACGAGGGCATTTCTCTCGGAGTATATTCATCCAATTCCTTAAGTTCATGAATGATGATCGGCGAGACATATCGAATCCAAGTATGACACCATGAGCTCCCCGAAAACAGGTTGGAAGCAAAAATCTAAAATGATCTTGCCCACCAAGATCCCAAATCTGTAAGATTTCCTCATTATTCTCAATTGAGATCCTTTTAACAAATATTTCAAATCCTACCGTCATATCTTGATCTGAATAACTTTCTCCACTAAAAACCTTCAGAAGAGTAGTTTTTCCAATCCCTCCATCACCCCCAACTATGATCTTTAAAAC
The DNA here is from genome assembly GCA_013375405.1 of Candidatus Helarchaeota archaeon. The sequence continues at coordinate 15,808 of JABXJU010000035.1, read as the reverse complement.
ATTAGCTTTTACAATATTTCCTTTCCTTTTCATTATTATCATCAAATTAATATGTTGATGAGAACATTTTTTTCTATCTTTTTATACACCGCTTCAATGAACGATTGTATTTCGCTTTTTTTGTGAAAAATAGTTAAGGATGTACAATATGAGGAGTTCTCAATAAATTCCCAACCATTATTTTTCTTTCGATATGCATAGACTCGTAATAATGGCATGTTTTCAGCATTCCTCTCTCCAATGGGGATTAATTGGATTCGGATACCGTTTTTCTCATAAACTACTTTTATGAATTTGAGAGTTTGCAACCTTTTTACCCAGATATTTTCTTTTTAAGGGAAGTTCTGAAAATAGTGAAATTGAATTAAATGAATGATTTAAGTATTTGAATATCATCTTTAAAAGTTTTCTGCCTATTTTAGGATAATAATAAAAACATAAAGATATTAGACAAAAGAATAGAAAAAAGAAAAAGATTCCGACTTAAAATTTTTAAAACCATTGGAGAAAAGTGTTCTATTATGGGGAGAAGTGTTCTATTATAGGGAAATGTATTCGCATTCTATGTGGAAAAATATCCTATTTTTTTTATAAAAAAATATACATAAACATGGAAAAAATTACATGTATGTGGAAAAGTGTACCCAATTTTTTTAAATATGAAATATTTCATATAATGAAACGTAAAATAATCCTGCTCCTCCGAGATAGAAAGCGAATTTAAGAACTCAATTGTCACAAAAGCAAATTTTTTTTAAAAATGGTCCGACAGAAATTAAGGGCATAATAAATGGGTTATTTTAGAATGGGAATTCGAATTAGAAGTTTAATTGTACATTGAAGGCCTTGAACGTGATAAGTAAAACCAATGGTTCCGAAGAAGAATATAATAAAGATTCACTTAGGACGGATTTGCTTACTAATCCAAAATTTCCTAAGTTAAATGTAGATGAACTTTTGGAGAATGAAAATCGATCAAAAATATTTAAATATATTTTGAATCAACCAGGTATCCATTTCAATGAATTGTTACGTAGAATTGGAATATCAGCAGGAACTCTTACGTGGCATTTAGCCGTATTAGAAAAATCTATGGTAATCCAGAAGAGAAGGGTAGGACAATATCTTTTTTATTTTTCTTGTTTAGAGAAAAATCCCCTTTCCAGATTAGATCAAAAATTATCGAAAAGCAAAACAACACTCAATGTTCTACGCTTAATAAACGGTAACCCTGGTTTATATCAAAACCAAATCGCTAAACGCTTAAATTTACATCATAAGACCATAAAATACCATTTAAACAAATTACTCAATGTAGATGCTATATATAAGGAAAAAACAGGGCGTCATCAAAGATTTTATCCTGTGTTTAAAATAATTATATGTGGGGATGGAGGGATTGGAAAAACAGCCCTTTCAACTTGCTTTTGCAAACAAATTTATCATGATCACGATATGACGGTAGGAATTGACATACATATTAAAAAGGTATTAGTCAATGATGCGCTTGAAATCCTCCAAATTTGGGATCTAAGCGGACAAAAACAGTTTGAATTTCTACTCCCTGACTTTTTTCGGGGGGGTCATGGTGTTATACTCGGATTCGACGTCTCTCGCCGAGAATCCTTCCTCAACTTAAACAAATGGCTTAAAATAATTCCTCAAGTGCCTATTTATTTGATAGCGACAAAAACAGACAAGGGGTACCACCCACTGCTGAACCGGACAATTATACAAGATTTTGTTAAAAAATATAATTTAGTGGGTTTTACCGAAACTTCTGCGAAGGAAAACCTGAATGTTGATGTTCCATTTATTAGACTTATTGAATTTATACAAGGTCTTGAGCCCGGATCTATTCCGATTACATTTACAAGCAATGTGGAAAGACCAAAATCCATTGGATTTTGGCTTTTAGGAAAGGATTCAGAATTAATACGAATTCAAATTGGAAATTTAGAGAAATTTCTGAAGACCGAGGAAGAAATTGAATTATTTGCCTCATTTTTGGAGTATAATTCCTTAAAATGACAATTAATCCATTTATAACTTAATTTTTAATGTTAAACCCAGTTTCAATTGAATTTTTCTTATACTTTTATTCAAAACATCTTTATTGAATTAAATCTTTAAATTACCTTCCCAAGGTATTTCTTAAGGGTTATTGAAAATTGTATGAGCGGGTCTTATGCGCTGCAGAATGAAAGAGCAAGGATTCCCTATGGGAAAATGCTTAACAAAACTGCCTGATGGATCAAAAAAACCAGCTTGCGAAGCAACTCTTAAAGAGATAGACGGGATTTTTTCAAGAGTGATTACCTCTGCACATCTTAGTCGCCCTGAAGATTATTACTCGATTTATCAATCTGGGTGTAATCATAACTGCCTAAAATGCCATTCATGGGAATTTTCTAAGAATTTTCAAGGAGAATGGTGGACTACCGAGGAAATTGCTGCTTTTTGTGCCGAATATGAACGATTAATAACTGTCTGGGAGCCCCGAAATCGTGCTCTTATGTTTACGGCAAGCGATTTATGTAGACATTGCGGGATGTGCGTCCGTGAAGGAAAAAGACACCCTTTATGTCCCAATAAACTCTCTCCCCTGCAGATTACTCTTGGGCCTCAAGGATTTGGTCCTGCTCGAAATATCGTTGCCTTCACAGGGGGCGACATCGCTTGTGTTTCTGATTTTTATGCGCAGACGACACGCAAAATAAAAGAACGCTGTACTAATATGCACGTCCTTCTAGAAACGAATGGCTATGGTCTTACGCCTTCCAATTTAGATCTTCTTGCAGATGCTGGGCTTGATTCTTATTGGTTAGATGTTAAGGCTTATGATGAAGATTGCTACAAGAAATTATGTGGAACCACCAATAAATGGATTCTGGAACTTCCCGGTGAAATAAAGGATCGAGGATTTGAACTCGAAATTCTAAGCCTTTTTATTCCAAACTGGGTTGAATTAGACCAACTTGAAAAAATTTTTCACCTTGTAGCACAGGTAGATGTTAATATTCCCTTTACAATTCTTGCCTTCTTTCCTCAATATAAATTGCGTGATACTCGAAGACCAACCATGCTTGAAATGCTCCAAGCATATTATTTAGCAAAAGATATAGGATTAAAACGCATTCGCGTTGGGAATTTAGGAGTTTTTTTAAAAACAGAAAGTGATATCAAACTCTTTACATCTCTTTTAGAACCCAACGCTCTCGGATGAAAAAAAAGAGAATTGTATTAAAAATTTATTAAATCAGAAATTATAGACTGACAGTTATTTTTAAAGAAATACCAGATAATTTCAATTTTGATAGATATTGAATATATATTTTGACCATGGTATTTTAAAAAAAAGGTGAGAAATTTTGTTTATGTTAATTTATCAGTATATAGTTTCGCAATAATGCCGAATAGAGTAGCCACCAAGTACATTGTAGCATCCCCATTGAGTAAAACTTCCACTGTTAGGGTACCTTGGGCCAGAGCAGCTATAACGGGAATGAAAAAACTGATCAGTCCGGTTCCTATGACTATGAATAAGATTATTTTTGCAATGCGCACCCTTTTTATTAAAATCAGAACAGCGGCAGCTAAAATAATCCATCCGGCAAAATTTACGATCTTCATCAGTATATCGAATGTCTGAGCTAAAGTGGCTTCCATACCAAAGTAAATTATTAAGTATTGAGCAAAACTCTCTCCAAAAAATTGGGCACGTAAACTGCCAAGAACAAAGATGAGCCCTGAAAGTAGTGCTGCTGCAAATGCCAGAATACGAGTCCACATAGACAATACCTGTTCGGTCAAGGAAATTTCACCTTTTAATATCTCATTTCGGAATATTTTAAACTGAAAAGCTATATCTACTATCCTTTATAAGATTTTACAGTTTTCAATAACTATTATCCATGAATCCAACTGAGAAATCCTAATAAGCACATAAAAGGAATATAGCATTTATGAAGGCATCTACTTATTCTGTCAAAATTTTTCTGATTCTCTTTGTAATTCTGACAATAATTTACTCCACTAATCTTTTGCGTGTGAAAAATTCACCCAACATTTATTCGCTGGACCAAGCTCCAGAGCTTAATTTACACGTCGCAAATGATATTACTGACATTTGGAATATATCAGAAATTCAGAATATCGATCTCAATATTACGATCGAAGATACGCAGTATCATTGGGATGCAACGTATCAAAAAAATTTAACAGTTACTCGCTTGTATTATACAAGTCAATATTGGATTAATAATACACCAATGCGTATTTATGGAGCTTTGGTATTTCCAGAAAATTATTCTGATTATGTAGGTCAACTACCTGGTATTGTAGTAATGCACGGAATTGGCGGGAATCACTATCAGACGCTCCCTCTCGCCTATTTTTTGGCAGCGAATAACTATACTGCAATTGCCATTGACTTTCCCGGGCATGGAAATTCGAGTGGCCCTCCTCCGACGAGTGAGTGGATAGTCCCTGATTTATCTGATTTTAATGGGAACATTACTCCAGATTTGCTGAATCGTACTCATTTCTATTTAATATCTAGAGCGGCTGTAAGAGCAGTTGATGTGTTATTGAATCAAAGTGAAGTAGATCCGACGAGAATTGCGATGACAGGCGGCAGCTATGGCGGTCTTACGACGATGTTCGCAAGTAATGTCTACTGGGAGAAGGTTCGGTCAGCTATCCCAGTTATCGCATCTGGGAACCTAGATATAAGCTTTTCAACTCCCTATTCATTGACTCGATTAATAGTGGGTCAAAATGTTGATTTAAGCGAGCCGCCTCTATCGGATTTATTCCAATATTTTGATCCGATTAATTATGTAAACACAAGCAACAATCCTGCTACATTGTATATTTGTGGCAGCAATGACGATTTCTTCCCAATAGAGACCTTTAACAATACGTTCTATGCAACTCGCAATACAACCAAAGCAATGGCAATGACACCTGGCGGCCACCATGGTCTCTTAATGGACCCCATGGAAGGTACAATGCTCTTCTGGTTAAACCATACCCTCTTTGATGGTCCGGCGCCGCCTAGGATTCAAGTTACTAAAGGGGTTGAATCCACCGTCTTTGGCTCTAAACTGAAAGTCACCGCAAATGTTACTTGTGATGTTCCTATCTCGAAAGTTATACTCGCAACCCACCGAGAAATCTTAGGCGCAACTTGGAAAGAACATGAAATGGAACAACTCGATCCGACTACATGGACCTTCGAATTACGTAGTCTGCCTTTTAATGCTGAGGTTACTTATTTCGTCATAGTTGAATTAGAGAATGGGGAACTTTATACCGCGTTTTCCTCATATGTCTGGCGCGATACCCTCACCACCTGGCTTGAAATCCCCTTTTTCATCTTAATTGGCGTGGGGCTTGCACTCCCCATTTTCCTCCTTGTACGTCGTGATTATCGGAAGATGCAGCTAGAACTTGAGGCCCCAAATCGACGTAAATACCTCTATCTTACGGGCGCCCAACTTGGTGGCATAGGAGGCACGGAAATAGTGATCGCGACAAGTATATTTCTTCCTCTTTTGGTTATTCTTCCTCAATCCGGGCATCTTGAAATCTCATTAGCAACTTTTCTAACTGAATTTATAGACATGTTCCCCATTATGGCACCTCTGGTCTTCATTATTTTAATCGCAGGGTTTATTTTTGCAATAAGTAAACCTATCCTCGGAGGTTTGATTAATTTAATACTTCCAGCCACTTTGCTTATTATTGGTCTGCTGGTATTTGGCTTCGTTGGGGGTTATAGTGACAACCAACTAGTAGCTGCTTTCTCAGAAAACCTCATTGACATCGGATCTGGCTTAATTCTGTTGTTTACCATGAGCGGCGTTCAAATAGGCTTTGGAATCTTTAAACGAAAATATCAAAAACGACTCCGAACTCCAAAATCCTAAAAAAGGATTTTCTGGAATCAGTCATAAGACGTCTAATGCTCGAGCGACCATTGGCGGAATGATGGATTTAAATCCCGCCTCCACGTTCTTTCCCGTTTTGGCAGAGGTAAAAAATACTTTCTTAATTCCGAGCGATTTTGCTATTTCCTCAACTTCCTCCTTGGTAATTGCAAGCTTTAAATCACTTTTATTTGCCAGCAATATGATGGGAATTTCTTCACCTAGAACTTTATGCAATTTCGGTACACATCCTGTCTGAATTCGCGTGAAAGTTTCTTTCCTAGTCAAATCGCCAATAACAAAAATGCCATCACTTTCATTTAATAACTCTTTTTTTTCCCCTGCATCCTCAAAACTGCCTCCAAAATCCCAAAATAATAGAACAATATCAAAATGTTTATCTTTTGTCTGCAAATCGAATGGTTTAACCCAATAATCGACCCCGACTGTTGGTGTATATACATCATCATAGGTTGCTTCGATACAATGTTTTAGTAATGCCGATTTCCCAGATGCGGCATCCCCCACCAAACAAACCTTGAAATTCGCTACGATTTGCATCTTCTCTATTTGAATTGTAAATTCCTTTCCATATTTCGAATAAACAGCAGAAATAGTCTCATCAAATTGGGTATCAGGTACGCGTTCTCCCCCCGTAGTTGTCACTAAAATATTTTTAATAGATAAATTATTCTGCATGCAAAATTCAATAATCGGACTGATAAAATGATCATCCTTCTTTGCGTGAATGATTTTAGATTTATTTTTATGGGTGAGCCTCAATGGAATTGTCAAATCCTCTTTAGGTATATATTTTTTAAGGATTAACTCGCGTAATTTCTTTACATTCTCTTCTATATTGAATACATCAATTTGCAAACCTAGCCTTGGTCTTAGAAGTGGCGGTATATATTCCAATAAAGAGAATACGGGAATAATCGGCTTGTTTAGGGCATCTGCAGCATGCCACTCTTTCTCGCAAGGTTTAGATTTACGTGCGTTAGGTGAACAGAAATAGACAAATACATCACACTTGCCAACGTTCTTATCCATATAAGTCCATATATCATCATGGAGATCTTCTTGCCAATACAAGACATCAGCGATCTCTGGAAATGCGGTTAAACCCTCCGCGATTTCAGCGATTTTAAATGCATTAGCATCAGCCGTTGCATAACTAATGAAAACTAATATGCTTTTACTAGACTCTTTCTTCTCTTTTTTTCCTTCTACTTTTTTCTTTCCTTTTACCATATCTGGTACACTCCTCTTTCAGTAAATTAAATCCAGGTATCCTTCGATATATGTTTGATAAACACGTTATAAAAACTCAGTAAATCTTCCCATTTTTTTACTTATTAAACTTTTTTTACTAATTGATAAATTTAAAGGATTATCGGTGATTGTAGTGAGATAACCTTTAAATGCTTCTTCTCTTGGAATACTTAATTGTTCTAGTGTCAAGCGCGGGCCATCAGGATATTCTCTTTTTAAATTCCCATCAACATCGAGCAACTCTTGTTTTTTCGCAGGAATTTCACATCCTAGGGTCATTTGAGGAACTGGGATTCCAATATCCCATTGTTTTAACAACACGCTGTCGAATGCGTCCGGAAATTCTCGTTTAATCCAGATTACCACATCATCCTCTATCTGATGCAAGACCAGACGACGTCCTGAGGCGAGGCCAACCAATTTTGAAGTCCAAGTTGAATATGGTAGGTAGGCTAAAGTGCCTATCAATGGGGGGCTGGGAAATAACGTAAATAATTGATCAGGCATCTTATAGACGTGCTTACTATTCAACCCCATCCACATCGTGTTAAACATTTCATAATTTGAGAGTTCCGCAAATAAGTTAAACATCATTGAAGTGTTGATTGTCGTAACAGAATACATAGAATCTGCCCACTGAGGCGTACGCTCGTTCCGAATATCCAGCAACGCTTCTCTGATTAATTTTGATGATTTAAGATAGTTGTATTTTGTAGGTATCTCCTTTAATTTAATACCAAGCTTCATATGGCGTCGTTCTAATAGTTCATCCTCATAATTAACCATCCACCAGTCTACGGGAACGCCATTCTCAGCATGTAAATTAGTGATGTGAAAGAGTTCATTGCTTTTATCATCAAAAATAATGAATGAAATGTCGCAACTATCCCCGAACAATAATTTTAGTAATCCACTTTGCAAGTCTGATCTAACGGACATCACGTGTGGAATGGTATAAATTATGATTTTTTCTGCTTGTGCGGGCGAAATCTTTCCCTCTATAACTTCTTTCGAGGTAAAAATCATGTTTTCAAACCGGAATCGGGTAGCATCATGTTGTATTTTTTGATATTTCGGATAGATGCTCTCAACATAATCTAAACCAAATTCACGAAAGCATCTAAACATGTGAGGGCTCAATAATAAATATTCTTTACTTCGATAACTGTCTGGGATTTCCCCATAATCATGAACCATAGATGCTTATTCCTACTTCACTCTATATTTTTCAATTACGTCCCAATTCAGCTCAACGCCTAGCCCTGGACCTTTTGGAATCTCAACATATCCTCGCTTGTTTAACACGATAGGCTCGGTAAGTATTGCATCACGCACTTCAGGAATCCAACAGGGTGGGGCGTATGGATATTCGAGCCAAGGACAATTTGGGGTCGCGCCTATCACTTGTAGGCTTGCTGCAATCGCCAAACCAGTGTTCCAGCAGTGAGGGATGAAGTTCTTACAAAAGGCCTCACACATGGCCGCGATCTTTCTGCATTCCAGAATACCTCCGGAAAACGACAAATCCGCTTGGATGATATCGTAGACGTCGTTTACGAGGATATCCCTGTAGAAAAACATACTATTTCCAAGTTCGCCGCCCGCGACGGGAGTTTCAATGTTATCCCTTAGTCTTTTAATCCCCTCGATGTTTTTTTCGTACAACGGCTCCTCGAACCAGGCTGCTTCAATTTTATCGAGGAATTTTCCTAATTTTATGGCGTCTTTTACGCTCCAAATGGGGGGTAGATGCCCCCAAGCTTGGTTGCCATCAAGCATGATTGCAAGATCTCCTCCAACGGCGTCGTGGACTGCTTTCACTAACGCAATATCCTTCTCAATAGTCGGCCGTCGTCCTCGAAGCTTTATCCCTTTAAAACCCATTTCAGCGGCTTCTTGAGCGTCTTTTACCATTTTTTCAGGTTTTTTCAATTCCGCTGTGGAGCAATACGCTTTGATCTTATCTCGAAAACCCCCTAATAACTTGTAGACGGGTTGCTTACAGATTTTTCCGATTATATCCCACAACGCCATTTCGATGCTCCAAGGGCGAGGGCCTATCTCCGACGCAATGCGCAAGACACGCATCACCTTTTCGACGCCGAAAGGTTCCCCAATCATACCTGCCAAAAATTTGGTAGGAACCATTTTGAGAAATTCGATACTTTGCCCAACAATTGTTCCGACACCGTATCCCTCTATATCTTCATCTGTTGTAATTTTAATAAGGGCGTGTCTCGCCGTAGTTTGCTTGATTCCCCCGGTAATTGAGGTAGATAACCCAGGCTTCGGAATAGGAACCTCCACGATAATCTGTTCAATATTTGTTAAAAGCATGACGAACTTAAGGTATAAACAACTATTTAAAACGATCTAATTAAAAAACTGCGTGAGTTAGTCAATTTTTACATCTATTAAATATAAATTACTAATAAAACAATATAGTGTAAATTCGTGGTGGGATCTAGGTGCATAATTACGGTGAAATTCCAGATGATTTTCCTATAAAACGGTATTTTCCCTTGAATAAAACGCTGTGGAGAATGTTTCGGCTTTATGGATGGGAGTTTATTCTAGCGGGTTATCAGAAAGGAATGGATTTTTTTGGATATGAAGTATTTAAAAATCGATTAAATGAAGCAATTCGGTCGGCTAGAGAGGTTCTTGAAGGTAAAATCGAAAATCCTGAAAAAATTATAGCTTTCACACTCTTTCCGCCTGGTGGCTACATCCGTGCCGATCTTCAGCAAGGATCCATGAAACTGTTGTATGGAGAATCGGTAGATGTATCTTATGTGGGAATTCGGGATGATAAGCTCGAAACTTCCTTTATTTTAAATGGACACTTGGAAGACGGTATTCCTGTCGATTGGTGGATGATTGGACCAGATAGCGAAATATTAGACCGCAAACATCACAAATATGGAATTAAGTTAAGAGACATTCCAAAAAAGTTTAAAGGGTTAGAGAAAGCTGGTTGGAAGGTTCGAGAAATCTTGTTAGACATTCGGAATGAACGTACCCCTCACTGGGCTGACTCTACCTATCAGATTGGAATAGGTTATGGCTCAATGATTCACGTTGCTTTTGATCTATCAAATTATGAAAGCTTAGGCAGAGTTTATGATATGTTTGCTGCAAAACGAGTTTATAAGATGCCTGATGTAGGATTTGCCTATCTTCCAATGCCTCAATTAATGAGTATGATCACTTACATGGAACGCCCTTTTTTTATTTTAAGGCTCATGGGTATGAATACCGCGCATAAATTCTTTACAAGCTGCATGGAACAATTTGCTCAGGATTTCCTTAAACGAGAGATCCCTGAAGATTGGGAAACTAATATTGAGGGCGTTTGGAAAAAGGAGGGTATTCCATGGCCGATTCAAACCCTTGGCTGCGAATTGCCCAATTACAAGAATAATAAGCTCTATGATAAATCTGATTTCGAATGGAAATATCCCCCTGGAAAAAATATTACCCTAGCCGATATCGATATGACACTAGAGGAAGCTTTCAAGGGTATTTTCTATGAGATAGACCATACTACTGAGGTTGGAAGCGTTGACGTTAAAAAAAGCATAATTTCAACAGGTATTGGCAGAGAAACCGTCTTTCATAAATAATTTTTTTATATATACTTATTAAAAAACTCTCTCAATGAAGTTATTAAATTCTTTTTTCAATTGTTGGCTGGTTCAAAATTACTTATGGTGCAGTGTATGAAACTTGAAGAAAAATTAGCATTAATGGAAATCATGTTCAATCCAAAAAATGTAGCGATAATTGGGGCAAGTGAGAATTTAATTAAGGTCGGGGGAATGGTTGCGACAAATATTCGCATAGGAGGATTCAAGAAGAAAATCTATGCGATAAATCCTAATCCAAAATATAATAAAAATAAAAGTATATATGGCATCGAAGTCCTTCCGAGTTTGGATAAATGTCCAGAACAAATTGATCTTGTTGGGATAGTGGTTCCTTCAACTGCAGTTCTTGATTCAATCAAGCAAGCTATTGAGTGTGATATTCGAACGGCTGTAATTATCACCGCTGGATTTGGTGAAGTACAAACAAAGGATAGGCAGGATGAGAATAAAGAATTAATCAAAATGGCAGAAAAAGCTGGGCTAATTTTTGTGGGCCCCAATTCACTAGGAATCTACAGTTCTGAGAATGAAGCATCTCCGCTGCATTTAGGGATGGGATTTATGACGCCACAACCCGGAACGGTCGCTATTATTTCTCAAAGTGGCACGATGGGTGCCATACTATCTAATATGATGACACGTATAAGATATTTCGTGTCTAGCGGAAACGAAGCTTGTCTTCTTTTAGAAGATTATCTTGAATATTTTGCACAGGATGAGAAAACTGACATTATCGCTTTATTTATTGAAGGGCTACGCGCAGCTTCAAGATTCAAGCAGCTTTGTTCAGAATTGACAATTAAAAAACCAGTTGTGGTTCTTAAAGGGGGGCGAACCAAAAGTGGATCACGAGCCGCTTTTAGCCATACTTCATCTATAGCAGGCTCAAAAGACATTTACAATTCTTATTTCAAACAGGCTGGTATTATTCGGGCGGAAAATATTAATCAATTTATGTATCTAGTTAAGGGTGCTTCATTTTTACTGCCATTACCTCAACATGAGCCACTGCGGATTGGAATTATAAGTGGAGGGGGTGGATATGGTATAGTTTTGGCTGATCTTTGCGAAGAACAGGGACTTGAAGTTGTCAATTTACACACGCATCCAAATGGTCCAAAATTAATTGAGCAACTTTCAGAACATCTTCCATTCTATTGGAGTAGAAACAATCCAATTGATTTGGTTGCATCTAGAGACTTTGATCTTATTCCTAAAGTAGTCGAAAACATATTAAACTATGATGTTTTTGACATTTTATTCATACAAACTCACGCTTTTTTTAGACAAATGCTAAATTCATTTCAACCAATAAATGAATTTGGAAAAAAGATGAGAGATCTTATGAAAGCAGTTATGAAAGGAATTGGTAAACAGGTTTCAAAAACAGAAATCAATTTATGTACAAGATACCCAGACAAAAAATTAATCTACATATCACCTGTTCCAACTTTTGTTGACCCCTTATTTGAGAAATATGGACAACATAAAATCCTTATTTTCCCTGGAAATCCCGAAATTGCAGCAGTTGTTCTGAGGAAACTTCATGATTACCAAAAATATGTAAATAGGCGGAAATGACGATGCCAATGGCTTTGGATCATATTCGAGTTTTAGATCTTAGGATTATTTGAATTATATACATCCTAATATCTTATAAAAGATGGATTAAAAGTTACTTTACTAAGGTCGGATCAAATGGATTAGTTCTCAATGCGAGAGAGAATAGGTATGGATGTTCTTTTCTCAGGTGGCTCATGTAATCTAACCATTCCATGACTAGTAGAATGTAGGTTGTTTTCATATCATCATTTAAATGATCAAAATCTCCCTCAACCAGATCTCTCACTTCAGCTATCTTTTCTAACTCTTCAGTGAGATGAAAAATTCCCCAGAGTAGTTCTGAAAAAGATTCAAGTTCCATTAATACTGGATTTTCTGACAAAATTAAAAGGAAATTTCGCTTATCCAACAAAAAATCTCTTACTCCTAACATATTTTCCCCTTTACAATCAAAACAGTATTCAAAATCATCAAGTTCTTTTCTAATTCTAGCAAACCCTTTTTCAGACCATTTAATACCTCTAAGAAGATCTCGACTGATCTCTATAGAATCTGGATCAAATTGGACGAAATAATTTAGTAATTCTGTCCCCACTTCACTGTAAAACGTCCCAACAACCATATTTAATTTAGTCAATAAGACATGTTTTTCTCTTCTTGTTATCAATTCATGTATGATTAAAGTAACTATTAATATATAGAGAGGAGTGAAAGCTAACTCACCAAGCATAAAAACAAAAATGTGATATTGATTACGAAATATCAAGAAATGTAAGAAATACAACAAAATGGATAGCCCAATCAGCCCCAAGCTAAAATAAATCTTCCAACGCTGCAGTTTCAATGAATTCCACCTCGAATTTTACAGTTACTTCAGGCATACAATTTAAACAAGCTAAATAATAAATCAATCATATAAAATCTTAGCCACATCATAAAGTCTTCCCCTTGATAAAAAAATTTAATTCTCCACGGCTGTCACTATTTAACTGATACTGTAATAGAATTTTAGGTGTCTCTGATGAAGGCGCTAGTAACTGCAATTTTTGAACACGAATATTTAGAGAAATTAAAAGAGAAAGTTGAAGTAATATATGAACCCTGGCTTAATGCCGAGGGTAAATTGCAAATTAAGCAAGGAGACGATTTGATCAATTACTTAAATGAGAATAACATCGATATTTTTATTTGTGAGGCAGATGTACTTAGAAGGAATATTCTTGAAAATCTGAAGACATTGAAGTTGATTGTTTGCGCCAAGGGGACGGAATTTTTTATAGATTTTGAGGCTGCCACTGAAAAGGATATGATTGTAGCTTACACTCCAGGTCGAAATGCGAATTCCGTTGCAGAATTTACAATAGGATTAATTCTTGCTATTACTCGAGATATTGTTAAAAATCATAATATCGTCAGTAATCGGAAGTGGCCAATTCTTTCAGCCTTCTCAGAACGTGGTATTGAATTAAATGGGAAAACTGCAGGGATTGTTGGCCTAGGAGCGATTGGTTACCGAGTTGGAACTATTTTAAAAACATTTGGAATAAAAATCCTCGTCTATGATCCTTATGTCAAGGAAGATCGATTGAAAAATCTTGAAGCGAGGCAGGTCGACCTTGACACCCTTATGAAGGATTCCGATATTGTGACGGTGCATGCATTATTAACGGACGAGACGAAAGGATTGATTTCTAAAGAAAAATTATTACTGATGAAACCAACAGCCTATTTCATCAATACTTCTCGAGGTAAAATTGTTGATGAAGCAGGACTAATCGAGATACTGGAAGAAAAACAAATTCGTGGTGCGGCGTTGGATGTGTATGCTCGCGAACCAATCAAGCGTAAAAGTCAATTACTTGAATTGGAAAATGTCATTCATACTTCCCATATTGGAGGATCTTCTGCGGACGTTCCGTTTTATAGTTCAAAGATGGCGTACGAAGAAGTTCTCAGATATTTGGAAGGGAAACCTCCTAAGCATTGTCTAAATCCTGATGTTTTGAAGAATATTTTTAAGAATTAGGTCCTATAATTCATTGGAGATGTAAGAAATGATTCCCTATGAAAAAGAAAGAAGAGAAGTTTTAGAGATCGCACAAAAGATGTTACATAAAGGTCATGTAGTCGGTACGAGCGGAAATGTAAGCATGCGGATAAAAGCAAAGTCAGAGGATGAAGAAGAGGTCTATGCTATTACACCCTCCGATATGGATTATGACGAAATTGATGTTGAAGATATCGTTATAATGAACGCTCGGGGGAAACGTGTTAAGGATGCGAAAGGCAAAAGGAATCGCCCCTCTGTCGAAAAATTACTCCACCTTGGAATTTATGAAATACGGTCTGACGTGAATGGTATTATTCATACTCACTCCCTGTTTCCAAGTGCAGTATCTTTGCTTGCGGATAGTCTCCCAAATGAAGAACTACCCGCGATTCTTGAGGATCAAACGATTTTTTTAGGTGGAGCTATTAAAATCGCGAAGTACGCCCCTACGGGTAGTCCAGAACTTGCGAAGACTGTTCATGAAACCATTGGGGATAAAGCATGCCTTATATTGCGCCATCATGGTGCTGTTTGTGTTGGAAAGAATTTACAAAAGGCGTATCGTAATGTTGAATTACTAAATAAAACCGCTAAAATCTTTATCTTCGGTTCAGCCCTCGGAAAACTCACTCCACTCTCTCCAGAAGCCCTCGAATACGCACTACGCCTCTATGCTGCAACACGCCAAATTTAATTTCCCCTCACATTTTTAAATTCTTCTAAAAACTCCTCTTTGCTTTTTAGCAATTTTCTCTGATCTAAAGATTTTAATATTAACAACTTCTTTTATTCAATTAGAATTATCATTAAGGGGTTAATTATGGGATATCTCGCATATTTAATTGCAGGTGGCGCGGTTATGGGTGAAGGTGGTCCATTAATAATGTTGGGGCTTCTCTATCGATGGCAAATTCCATCTCTTATGCGACTCTGGACGATATTAACGTACATCGGGATAGCCTCTCTTATAGCCGGAGCAATCCTCCTGATAATTGGATTAGTGAAAAGAAGCCAACGGTATGATCAATTTAAATAACTTCTAAACCCTTTTTTTTTATAACGCAGGATTACTAATTTTTATTTAGGAGAGTAATTTAGATGTGTGATACTTTAGTTGCAGTAGGTTTGGCTACAAGTGATGGTTCTACCATTTTTGGAAAGAATAGCGATCGCCCCTATGCCGAAGTACAAAATCTCATTCACGTTCCCCGGCAAGAACATTCAGAAGCAAACCTAAAGTGTACCTACATCGAGATCCCTCAAATTCCCGAAACATTTGAAGTAATCTTATGTCAACCGTATTGGATGTGGGGCGCTGAGATGGAGATCGGAAGAGC
>JABXJU010000242.1 GCA_013375405.1 Candidatus Helarchaeota archaeon | reverse complement strand
TACTTCCATTGGTAATAAAGATTTTAGTCCCATTGATGACCCATTCATCGCCATCTAAAACTGCGTTTGTTTGGACATTCGCTGCATCAGAGCCAGCATTGGGTTCAGTCAGGGCAAAGGCGCCCAGTTTCTTTCCTTTCGCCATCGGAACGAGAAATTTTCGTTTTTGAGCTTCGGTACCAAATAAATATATTGGATAAGCGGCTACCGAATTATGAACACATACGGTCACACCAGTGCTAGCGCACGCTTTGGAAATCTCATCGATACAAATAGCGTAGGAGATAGTATCAAGACCGGCCCCGCCATATTTTTGAGGGATAACTAAGCCAAAAAAGTTCATTAAGGCTAACTTTTTCAGAATCTCATTTGGGATTCGTCCTTCTCTGTCAATAAGCGAGGCATAAGGTAAAATCTCATTCTTTGCAAAGTTCCGAACAATTTTTTTTATCATTTTTTGTTCGTCAGATAGTTCGAAATCCAAGTTCTTCCCAGCTTTAATTTTTTATTTCTTTTGTAATTTCCTTATGATCGTCCTAAAAAAAATTAATGGATACAACATTAAGATAACCTAAAATAAATTAGAAAATATAGGCGTGAGTAAATGGTCAAGTTTGGTGTTCAACACGGGACGAATTCGGCCCTCTTAGATCATAATATTGAGGCGATATTGGAATCCATCCAAGCTGCTGAGAAATTGGGGTATGATTCGGCATTTGTCATGGATCATTTGAATATGTTTCCCAGACGATCAGAAGTTTATGATGCTTGGACGTTATTGGGGGCAATTGCCGGTAAAACCAACAACATGCAAATCGGATCTTGTGTTAGTGACCCGCATCGATATCATCCTGCTGTTCTGGCACAAAAAGTTGCAACTGTGAGCAGGTTATCAAACGGAAGAGCAATCCTTTCATTAGGTTATGGAGAAGGAATGAACCTAAATACATTTGGAATACCATTCGGAGCGAAACCAGTCACAAAACTCCGTGAATCTATTCAAATCATCCGGCTACTTTGGAATTCCACGCCAAAAAGTCGAGTTAATTTTGAAGGATTAAATTATAGTATAAATGAGGCGTTTTTACAAATAAAAATTCACAATCCTTGTATTTGGGTAGCTGGGAATTCCCCTATGACTTTAAAGGTGGTGGCTGAGCTGGGCGATGGATGGATTCCGACAGGATATTCTCCAAAACTCTATAAAAAACACCTCAAAATCTTAAATTCAGACCAAGTTCATCGGGAAATTGAGAAAGCTTATGAAATTTTTATCGCAATTTCAAGAACGCGGGAGAAAGCAGAAAACATTATGCAACCAATTGGAGCCACGATATGTTTAAAAAAAGAACTGCTAAGCGAATATAATGTTGAACTTCCTGAAGAGCTTCAATTTCAGAAAAGAATCAAATTATCACTTTATGAAATGATGAAAGATGGACAGAAATTAAGCTCGTTTATTTCTCAGATACCTCTTGAACTTATTCAGCAAGTCACGGCATATGGAACTCCTGATGATTGTATTGAATCCATTGACCGTTTTGTAAAAGCAGGAGTCGACCATTTTGTTATTGAATTTCTGGGACCAAATTATTATGATGCTATGACTCTTTTTATGAACGAAGTCATTCCCCACTTTAAATAAATGATGTATGGAAAACTTCACTATTTTATTTCTTCTTTAATTTCTTTTTTAATTCTTTATAATCTATTTGTTTTTTACATTCTGGACATGCGTTTGAAATTTTTATATATTCAAGGAAATGGGCTCTATGAGCCAAAGCGCCACAATGTGGGCATTTCATAGTGTCCTTTTCATCCTTTTTTATTTCTAAATCACAGACAACACAGCGGATCGTTGCGACTTCTTGTTCATAAAGTTTATTTTGGCATACCGGGCAGCTACCGGTTTTTTTCACCCATTCTAAAAAGTGTTGCTCATGGGCGGGAGCATCGCATTTTGGGCAATTCGTAAGTTCAGCCTCCTTAATAATTCGAAAACAAATTACACACTTGAAGATTTTTCGACTACATTTGGGATCAGTGCAATATTCATCATCTTTGTTTAATTCGACTCCACAATAGGGACATAGGAAAAGCGCGCCTGGTGGTTCATAGGCAAAAACTTTGGTTGTAAAATCCACTTTCCCGGTAATATCTCGATCTTTGGACATTATTTCTAAAAGTTTCACAATAACTTCAAGGCTTGTACCTATTGATTTGAGAATTTCTTCGAAGGGAATGTGAGTTATATTATGTTCTGAATAGTAAGATTCGACATAAGTTTTAATGCCATCTTTTAACTGAGTGATGACTGTGTTATAATCGCTCAGGTACATGCGGCTGTTATTGATGTTCATTTCAATTATCGGATCATCTATCCCTTCAGTGAGGATTAAATAAGGCAGGAGAGGATAAAGGTGATCAGGGACTGTTTTAGCCAATTCAAGGATTAATTCAGAAGCCATATTCTTATCAGTAGTGGGGTGAGGGACCCTGAGGATATTTATAAGCGTATCAATAGCTCTGTCATACTTTCGGGTATCAACATAAAATTTAGCACCCTGAAAATCTGGATATGCATTAGGATCATCCATATCTGGGGCAAATGGAAATAATATGTGGGGAATGTCGTCCGTGGCGGAGGTATCAGCAGCAGCTGTTTGAGGAGTTCCTATTTGAGAAGAATCTTCAGTTTTAAGTTTGGAGTCCAATGCATTTAAAATGTCGGAATAAAAAGAATCATCCTTATCATCTTTCTTTTCTCTATTCATTCGTTCATCATCGCTCATTGATCTTCCTCTATAAGGGTTCTATTAATAATCTAT
Source organism: Candidatus Helarchaeota archaeon (assembly GCA_013375405.1). Next base: position 3,182 of record JABXJU010000242.1, on the reverse strand, counting down.
ATTGCATTATTTATAATAAATTTCTTGTAGTATCAAATTCTTCTCATTTTCAAGGGAAGTTCCCATTAAAATCTCCTATTTTGGTATATTTCAAATTTTAAAGAATAATTTATGTATATTACTCTATAAATAAAAGGAAAAACAAATATATTTAATTAATAAAATTCTAAAATCTTACATAAAAAACTGCGGGGGGTAACTGTGCCCAAATCTATAGACGAAGTCGCTGGAGAAATAATGAATGAAATGGAAAAACTCCTTCTAGAAAGAGTATATATCGCTATTTTAAGAGAAGGCAGCGTATTATACGCGAGCACTGCTTTAGATAAACACATAGAGCTATTAAAATTATTTGTTATTACGGAATTTAAGCAAATGAATAATTTTGATCATCATTTTCCCCTACCTGGAACAAATCTAGCAATTTTTAATATAGAGAACATATTAGTTGCTCTTTATACAAAAAAAGGATATCAAGGACAATTACTATCTTTTAAAACTAAAATTAAAAAATTTTCGAAAGATCTTAAAATTGCAATTGAATTACCCACTACAAGACCCATTCAGACTGAGCAAAAGGAGCAAATACTACCAAAAATGACACAAACTGTGTCTTTAACGCTTGGATTATCAGATGATGAATCCGCAGTATTAAAACTTTGTGATGGAAATCATTCTATAAGAGAAATAGTTGTTAAAACGCGAATTCCTCGAAAAAATGTAATAGATATTATTCGCCGTTATGAAAATAAAGATTGGCTTCAACTCGATTTTAGAGGAGATATTGAAATAATTCCTATAAGTATTAAAAAGTTTCCAGAAACTGCTGTGAGATTAGGAATGATTTCTAAAAAAAGCTTGGAAATTAACAAGTTATGTGATGGAATTAATAATATCCAAGATATTGCAACTAAATTAGAAATTTCTGAGAAAGAACTAAGAAAAATTTTGGGAAAAATGGAAAAGAATGAAGTTATTAGAATGTCCGTGAAAATTCCAGAAGAACGACCAAGAATTTCCGAAGTTCCTAGCGAAAAAGCTGAAGCTCTAACAGCTGAGGAAATTTCAAATCCAGAATTATATGTTAAACCTAATCTGGCAGAAAATATATCATTAACAGTAGGTTTCAATGAAAAAGAAAAACAAGTGTTAAAATTATTAGATGGATCGCATTCCATTGTTGATCTCTACCACGTTACCCAAATTCCTATTACCGAAATTTTCCAGATCATCTTTGAATACGAAGAAAAAGGATGGATTCGAATTCCTATTGATGATTTTAAGAAAATTGTAATAGTAAAGGAAAAATTAAAAGAAGAATTCCGGCTTAGAGAATTAAAAGCTGAGTATCAAAGCTTATTCGGGGAACCAGCCGTCACTTCAGATGAAGCCCTTGAAATAGCTGAAAAAGTGCTGGAGGAACCTCCTAGTTTAGTTAGTAAGGAAACTTTAGAGGTAGAGGATGCTTTGGAAAGAGAAGCTTTACTTCAACAAATCCAGGAAGAATTGCCCTTAATGCCTCCATCGGCTTTAAATAAATTAGTTGATAAATTAATTCAGATTTCCCCCCGTTCTCGGGAAGGTATGTTGAACAAGTTACTATATTCAGAATCCTCAAAGAAATTTAAAAAGCCAGTTGAACCACAGCCCTCGGCCCCTGTTTCAGTATCAGAGCCTGCCCCAATGCCTAGTCAGACAGAACCAATTAAAGGAGTTTTTGATGAATCACCATTATTGCGCCCCTCGGAATTACTTAAAGTAAGCTTATCACTTGAGTCGGAAGCTCCCTCTCAACCAGCAATCCCACAACCCCCTTCACCTATTGAAATTAAAAAGCCAAAAGAGGAGACGCAACCAGTTAGCACTCAAACAATTCCATCGGAACCCACTCCTGCACCAGAATTAATAGAGGAAGGAATAACAATAGAGGAAGGACAAGTTACAGAGGTTTTAAACTTTATTGATAGTTTATTAGGAATTCCAGAAATACTCTATATCGCGTTAATTGATTATGGGGGGACTATTTTTTATCAAACAACTAAGGAATCTACGTTATGGGATATTAGCAAAGATACCTTAAAATTTATTCAAAATTGGAAGGCACAAGCCCCTTCAATTTATCTCGGGGATAAAATCAAATATGCTGTTATTAAGACAGAGCCAGAAATGCTAATCGCGACAAATATAAAAGGGATTGGGCATGTGGTTACTATTCCTATCAATGATAAGCTTTTTATTTTAACAAAAGTTAGCAAAGAAGGAGATGCCCTTTTAATTGCAGATGATGTATCAATTGTGGCCAAACAAATTAACGAAATGTTTCAAGGTTTTTAGTAATTGATGTAAATTTTAAAAAATAATCATTCGTTCGATATTATTACTATATGCAAATAAATATGAGGGCAGATAATGATTCATGGAGTGTGGATAATTCATAAAGATGGAAAATGTTTGTTATTTCGTGAATATGAAAAATTTAATATCAATGAACAATTATTTTCAGGATTTCTTGTTGCAATTTTATCCTTTTCAAAAGAAATTAGTAAACGGGCATTGAAACACATCAGTCTTGAAGATTTAACTCTTTATTATGAAAATTTTGAAGATAAAAAGCTAGTATTTGTTATTGCAGCAGATTCGAAAGAACGAGAGTCTGCAATTCGAAAAAAAATATCTTTAATTGAAAAAGCTTTTTTCACAAAATATGGAGAAGTTTTACAGAATTGGAGGGGTAATATTACTATATTTTCCAACTTTAACTCAAAGATAGATGAGATTTTACATAGTAAAGGGTTTAAAATATCTATATCGGACCTCAAAATCATTAATACTACTCCATTTGAAAATCTATTTGGAAAATTAGCTATTTTATTTGGGAAAAACAATAAAAAAGAAATTGACGAATTAGAACATACGGTCGAAGTTTTAGACCGTATTTGTGAACAGAGAGCCCCTTTCAAACCCCCTCACTTTTTAATCGATCCACCAAAAAAAGTGGGGACAGCTCTTAAAAAAATTATAGAAAAAATTTATAGAAAGAAGGATTAAAGCATGGGTCCAAAGGATAAAGAGGATAAAAAAGATCTAATTTATATTACAATTTATATTCATGAACCCAAGCAAGTCACTGAAACAAAAAACAATACCCTTTCAAAATCGAGTGGAAATATACGGGTAAGAGG
>JABXJU010000241.1 GCA_013375405.1 Candidatus Helarchaeota archaeon | reverse complement strand
ATGGTCCATTTGCCCAACCCAGTCAATCCATTTTTGTTACAGAGCTTGATGAATCCTATTCAATAGATCCCCACGGATATTTCAAAATATGGATTGATCCAGATAACCATGTAATTTCTATTCTTCATTATCAAAACTCACATCCCCCTATTCTAATTTAAGGTACTTCTGCTGAAGCCCTCGGGAAAAAAATTTTAACCTTGAATCTTATTAAAGATCGGAATCATATCCTCTATTTAGGCAGAGAATTAGAGCGCGCGGAAATAGCGTTATTTTTAGGGAAAAATTATGTCCAAGACTTGAAATTCGCAGAGGTTTTATAATGAGTAAATTACCTGACACCCAAAACCAATTACCTAAATATAAGATATCCATCGATAAAGTTGGAGTTAATAATCTACGAAAACGCATTAAAATCCTCCATGGAAATAAAACTTATGAATTTTCGCCCCTCTTTTCTGCGTTTGTCATGCTACCCAAGCAACAGCGGGGTATTCACATGTCCCGAACCAGCGAAACAGTCGAAGAAGTGATTGATGAACTCTCATATCACGCCTATTCTAGTCTCGAAAGTGTTTGTAAAGCCATGACTGAAACTCTATTAAAAAAACACGGATATTCCAACCGATCTGAAGTTATTTCAAAAGGAATTTTAGTCGTTGATACTCTTCAAGAGGGATTTGGTAAAAGACAAAAAGGTTACGAGGTTTATTCAAAAGCAATCTCTGAACGTTTAAATAGAGATTGCAAGACACGATTATTCTTGGGAGCTTCTGCTGAAGGCATGACCACGTGTCCTTGCGCAAAAGAATTGATGCAATCATACGCGAAAGAAATCATCCTTGAACGTCAGGATTCCTTTAATTTAGAATCAGATCAAGTAGACCAATTACTAAATATAATTCCTATTGCCTCGCACAGTCAAAGATCAAAGGGAACATTATGCATTGAATTATCTCGGGAGCGGGAAGTAGATCTACTTTCCTTAACAAATATTATTGAAACATCAATGTCTGGAATCGTCCAAGATGTATTAAAAAGGCCCGATGAGGGTAAGTTAGTCCGATTAGCTCATCTGAATCCGCTCTTCGTAGAGGATAGCCTTCGTGTGATGGCACAAAAGGTTGTTGAAAATTTTGATACTCTCTCAGATAATAGTCAGATCTTTTTACGAGTAGAAAACATGGAAAGCGTTCATGTCTATAATGCAGTTGCAGAAAAGGAAACTACCTTAGGGGAATTAAAAAAAGAATTTCGAGAAATGAGCACTTAACTCTTACTTTTTAGTTCTCGAATTAATTCATTGCCTTTTGTTACAAAATTCATCCAAGTTTTTTCTAATTCGGGACTGTAAGATCCAGGTTCGAGTTTATTCAAAAATTTTAAGAAATCTCCTATAATTGGCGTTTTAAATACCTTTGCTATGGCTCCATCTTCTCCGAATACATTAATTTCCTTCATAATTGCAGTATCAATTTTTTTTTGTATTCCCAGCCCTTTTAAAAGAATCGATCCATCATCTTCTTGGATTTTTAAGTAGCTAATTTCTTCAATTGCAAGATATTCTTTCTTACCTGGCTCCTTTACTACGACTTTGAATTCACACATTGAAATTTCCTCGTAATAGTTCTTTCAAATTAACCATTGAAAATTTAATTATAATTTTATCTAGGAAATTAGAGAATTCAGATTTTGAGAATATATTCTTCCGAATTCCCCTGTTTTGAACCAATAACTAACCTATAATACTCAATTTTCCTTTTATTATCCTTAACTAATTCTAATTGCCCTTTCGCTTTAACAAATTCATTCTTTTCAACAGCAGTATCGAATAATCCTTCATATGAAACAATTTCTTGAATATTTTCAACTTTTTCTCCTTTAAGAATTTCTACCTTTGTAATTCTATATTTTAAAGGTAGAAATAAAGCTTGGGAATCTATAATCTTCGCTTGGATTTCAATACGCCCCTTTTGAATAAATGCTTTATCGTCATATTTCTCCTCAATTTCATTCAAATTCCTTATAGGGTGTATTGAAAAACGTGTTTCATTAAATACTCCCATATTCCATTTTCGTTTGAATAATAATTTTGCTTCATCTTGGCTCATTCCAAAGCGTTTAGCCTTATCTTTTTGCCATCTCTCAGCCTCTTTTTCATCAAGGGGTGAAAGTTCTGGGTGCCCTTTTTCAAAAATATCCTTCATTGTTTGCCTAATTTTAAGTGAATTTTCATATCCATGAATTGTGACATCAAGATCAGAGAAATCTGGATTGTGAATATTTAATAAAATCGATCCTGTCACTCCAAACGCGTCAAGTGGCACATCCGATAGCCTTGATATCGTTGAAATGAGCAATATGAGCTTGTTCTGGAGGGAGTCTAACTTGGATAGGGCGAGAATTTCTCTCATTTTTTGTCTTGTAGAATAATAATTTTTAATAAATCTAAAAGGCACGGCTGAGAAAACCATATCACTGTTTCTATCATAAAATAAATACTGAGGATAATTATTCTCAAGCCATTGGAGTGTATCTAATACGGCTTGTGCAGAATAATAAGGTAGCACACGTTTGAGGTTTTGATTTTTCAACTTCCATTTACCTGAATTAGACGGAATATATTTGAGATAGGATGATATACGTTTGGGCGGATGAATATACCCTATAATACAAAAGAAAAAATCTTCTACGGTTTGAATAAAATCTTTATCTAATGGAATATAGTCCAAATTATCTTCCTTCATGTCATAAATTTAAAATTTTAAAATAATCTTCATTATATGTACCGAGATATAGTCGGAGGTATTCTTCATTTTCAAACCTCACGAGTTCAACTTTCCCTCTTGCTTCAATTTCTTCTCCTTTTTGTGCTTGTTCACAAAATCTCCCACGAAAAGAAACAATTTCCCGGATTTGCTCTGTAATTTTAATACCATCTATCACCTTTGAAGTTTCTATTGAATATTTACATGGTGTCAAAATAGACTCAGTATCATCGATAATTTTACCCTGGATTGTCGCTATTCCTAAGTTTTTATAATACACATCTCCGTATTTATACTGTATCTCATTCCAATCTTTAATACAACGAATATAATAATCAGTCTCCTTATACACTCCCTGCAACTTTTTGCGTTGTTCTATTTTCACGAACTCATCAAATTGGAGATTGGAAATTTTTCCTCTAGCTTCATATAGATCGCTTATATTCTTTTCTGAATATGGGTGAATGATTATCTGATGGGAACTATGAAGTGTTGTTAAGGCTTTTTTCACTATATTAGCATTTCTAGATCCATAAATAATAAGATCAATATCCGATTCATCTGTTTCCAAATCTACTAAAAATGACCCGGTTATTCCTATTTTATTAAAATTGATACCTGATTGTGACTGAATTAATTTTGCTAGTTCAAAAGTTTTCTGTAATAGGATTGACATCTTTCTTTGCTCTACATTTCTACCTCTCTGTAATACCTTCTTCATTAATCCTTCTGGATGAAAAATCGATTTAATATATTTTCTAGGAATACCCTGTAATCTCTCTCCTGAGATCTTATCATGAAATAAATAGAGAGGATATCTACTCTTGAGGTATTCATACCGACTGTCTAATGAATAGACCTTTTTGTAACGAATTCTATCTCTAATACGGTGTCCATTGGGATCTGGGTAATATCTCAAATAGGCAATAACTCTTTCGGGCGGATGGATCAACCCCTTCACATCAAAAATTAACCCCTCATCTGTTTCAATGAAGTCACCTTCTCGTGCCCTTAGCTCCATATAATAATATCTTCCTCTGGAGATCTTTATCTAAATTTCATTCTGAAATTAAGAAATATGAGATTTTCTATTAAAAATATTAAAAGCAAAACTAAAAAAGTATGTATTTTTTATAATTAGTTGAATAAGTGTTTTTTCGGTGAGAGGTTTTTTGCCTAAACAGGGAGTCAAAACTAACTCGGAAATAGAATATACTCTGGATACCTTCAAAGAACTGATTAATACAACTATTTCAGGCTTGAAAAGTCCAGGAGATCTTTATATCCAATTTGCTGAACTAGATTCATTATTTAAAAGAACGTACGAAAATATTGAATATAAGATAGAAGGCCTCTCCTTAATTATTACAGAACTTCTTAATTTGCTTCAAATTGACCAAGCAAATAAGATTTATTCCAAATATACAACTAAATTAAAAGAATTAATCAGTGAAATTGATGAATCTGCCAAAAGACTCCGCGAAGCTTACCTTGATAATACTGAAATAGAAAATTCTACTCTAAAATCGTATAAAAAACGTTTTACAACTTTCGAAAAAGATTGGAAAAATCAGAGAAAGAAGTTTTTAAATGATCTCAAGGAACTTAAAAAGAAAATTGAAACACACTTTAATAAATGGGTTGATGCCACAAAGCAAAATATTGAAAAATATCTTACTAAATTAAAAACATTTACAAATAATACAGAAAAAGGATTATCCAATTTTTCAGAATTATTAGAACAGAAAAAATTTATAATTGCTGAGCGTATCATAATAAATACACGAGCGCGTGCAAAATCTGAGTTCAAAATCCAAAGGGAAGCAATAAAACAAACACCATCCGATTTAACTTCTATCTTAGGTGAGTTAATTTCGAAATGGAAAAGTAAAATACATGTCGTTGAAATTGAACTTTCCCAACTAATTGATTCAGTTTATAAACAACTTCAGACGGCAGTTGTTGAAGAAAATCTTTCGAAGTTGAGACAACTTACCAGTGAATTCGTAAATAATTCATCTAATGTATCATCGTTAATTGAGCGGAAAATGTTGATTATGGCCGAGGAACTTTTCAAAGAAATGCAGACAGAAATACCAGCTGAATTTGATAATCAAAGACGAAAACTAGAGCAATTGACTCCCGAATTAATTCCACTTTCAGCAGATCTTATTAACAAATGGAGAAATGAATTGAATACTGCTGAAAAGACAATTATAACCTCTCTTTCTACTTTAAACACGAGACTTGAAGCTGAACAGGTTGAAGAAAGTACTTCAAATTTGGAAAGATTTTCTGATTATACGCGAAAAAAGATATCTACCTTATCAGACTTAATTACACAAGAGAAATTCACAAATGCCGATAAGGAAATCAGGCTTCTAGAAAATGAAATGCAAACTGAATTTGAAAAGCAACACGAACGTATATCTCAAATATCCCAAAATGAAACTGTTACTTCGAAATTATCTAATCAAATCACGAAATGGAAAGAAAAATTAGAAAAAATAGAAACTGAGATTCAAAATTCATTCACATCTTTACAAAGTGAATATATCCAACTATATACTCCCAAATTACTTAATAAAATTGACCGTTTCATAAAACAAAACATTGATCTCTTAAATAAACTAATAGATTATTATCAAATGCATGCCATGAATCAACTTAAATCTTACCTTACCTCTCCAACGGATACGATCCATCAAATTTTCGATGATCAAAAGAAAACAATAAATCAAGAAATAAAGACTAAGGCTGATCATATTCAATTAGTATTCGCACGCTATGAAAAATATCCCTTAGATGAAAAGAAACAACAGTGGGCTAATCAACTAAAAGCAGTCCAAAATCGCTTTAATAATTTTCAGACAAAAATTCTCAGTCTCATCGAAGAAAGAGAACAAATAAATCATATTTTAGATAAATACTATGAGCTCGCACAACCTGCTTATGGATACAAAATTCCTATACAAAATCTCTCTGAAGCAATAGACATTCCAGTGGATAAATTAGAAAATTTATTCGTTGATTTAATCTCAAACAAAATTATCAGTGGAGAAATTGATCCCGTTACAAAAGTCATTGTGCTTGCTCCACGTGTATCTCCTACAAAAAAGAGTAAAGAATTAATACACTTTCGCTGCATGGTCTGTAATCTTATTATTGACCCCTCTAAGGAAGAAACGGTTCATTGTCAATATTGTAATTCACCCGCCCATCGTACACACTTGATTGAATGGCTTAAAATTAAAGGAACATGTCCTAATTGTA
>JABXJU010000240.1 GCA_013375405.1 Candidatus Helarchaeota archaeon | reverse complement strand
TATTTAATAGAAGCAGAAAAAATGATTGACAAGATTTCTGAACAGACCAAAAAGATTACTCCCGTAATTTTTCCGTTGGATATCGATAAGGATGGACAAGAAGATATTCTAGTAGAGACTGCTCTAATCACACTTTATATGCATGCTTATCGAGGAGGGTCGGTCTATGAGATTGACCATAAAGAAAAGGGCGTCAATATTTTAAATGCATTTCAACGTCGGAAAGAAGCGTATTATGAGAAAGAGTTAGAGTATATTGTCGATAGATGGAGAAGGTATGCTTTCTATGACCATTTCGTCAAAGACAATATTACCCTTGAAGAAGTAGTAAAAGATACTTATGACGAATTAGGGAATTTTATGCAAAAATCTTATAAACCAGAATTGAAACAGGGAGAAACCAATGCAAACGTGAGACTTTTCGCAGAAGGACAAGTAATTTTAAAAGGGGAACCAAAACCTCTGAAAGTTAGCAAATTTTTTGAAGTACTTGAAGGTAAGAATGAAATCAGAGTAACTTTTACTGTGGAAAATCTGGGAAATGAACCTATCCATGTTAATCATTTATGCGAAATTCCATTGTATATTACTGGAGATACCAGTTCAATAATCTTTAAATGTGGAAAGGCGGAATCAGATATATTAGAGAATGAAACCCTCTCCGGGAAAACTCTTCAAATTCATGCGCAGGAAAATGATGTCAAGGTCAAAATCAATCTTGTAAAACCACCTAATATCGACAATAACATCTTTAAATATAATTTAGAAACCCTCACTAGAACAAATGGAGGCAATGACTCGCTTTATCAAGGGACGGTTCTTGCCTTTATAACGCCTATCAAGTTAAATCAAGAAGAAACTCTCAGTTGGAAAATGAATATCACTCTTGCTTAAAATTTAGAGCACGAATATCATGAAAATCTTGGCATTGATTGGCAGTCCAAGAAAAGGGAGTAATACCGATACAGTAGTAGATCAAATTTTGGACGGTTCTAAGACAAAGGGACATACCAGCGAAAAATTATACCTGTATGATTATGAAATATCTCCCTGTATGGATTGCCGTAACTGTAAAAAGGGAGATTTGATTTGTACTATCAAAGATGATATGCAAAAGATTTATCCAAAAATGGAGGAGGCTGATCTGATTATTTTCGGCACACCGATATATTTCTATGGAGCAACGGGAAAGATGAAGCTCCTCATTGAGAGAATGCGCCCATTTATAGCAAATGGTAAACTGAAGGGTAAGAAGGGTATTGTATTAGCACCGTCAGAAGAAGGTCCAAAGGCCTGTGGTCTATTAGTCAAAATGTTTCAAATGAGCTTTGAGTATTTGGGAATAGAATTTGCTGGTAAAATTTTGCCTAAAGCTTATGAAAGGGGGGAGATCAAACAGAATCAAAAAGAACTTAAGAGAGCATATGAAATTGGAATTGGACTGTAAATTTTGTAACTTATTTATTGTTGGGGCGATATTCTGCAAAATAAAATAAAACATTTATTTTCAAAAATTGATGGACCTCATATTTTTGTTTTGGCATTCCTTCTTGGCTTAAGTTTATGGCCGTTGGACATTTATTTATATGTAGAATTAAGTGATTTAGTGTATATTCTAATTGAAATCCTATTCCTTTCTCTTTTCACCATTTTTTTTGGAATAATCGTAATTTCTGCCTATTTTCAGAAAGGAAACCTATATTATATAGGGCTATCGGTCTTCATAATTGCATATTTCTTCATTTTATTACCGTTTTTTAATATTTATCTGCCATTATTTGAGGAGGCGCCGTGGGGAAACACGCTTCGGGCAGAAACGTTTTATTTGGGCTGTTTATTGCTGATATGTGGAGGGGGGTTATTAGTGTCTGATGCCTATTTTGAGGGTAAGCGAATCGTGTTAAATTACTGGAAGCTTCCAGAAAAGACGAAACAAAATGTAACGAACGCATTTCTATTTATTTCTGGGTTATGTCTTGTTTTCAATCTTTGGGACTATAATGGATTGATATATCCCATTTATTTTGGATTCTCGCACGCACCAGAACCATTATTTTTAGAAAAAGTTCCGGTGATGCTTCAGTTTACGATTAACTCGATTTTAATAGGAATATGGCTTTTTATTTTCATATTCTACCTATATAAAAAACATTTTTTGGCAGCGTGGAGAGTTATGTTCTCCATCCTTGTTATAATTATTTTAGTCTTTATCTCAGCCTTCTTAATTTTAAATGCTAGTAGTCTTGGAGTTGATTATACGCTACTTAGATATTGGATTTCACCCCTCCCTTCATTTATTATCATCTTACCGCTTTTGATAATTCTAAAATCTGTTAACCAGTAACCTTAACCACAAGTTATTTTATATTTAAACATATAATTAAGAACTTTGGCTATTGTTCCACCATAGACATAGGTCGGAAGCCCATTGATTTCGAATTCATCTCGTAATTTATTAACTGCATGGCCTTGGATAGCAAAAAAGATGGGCTTCGAGCAATTCTGGGCAGCTTTAATAATGGAAGTTGACTCATATTTAAAATCTTTAATTATAAAGAGAAGAACGATAATTGCATCTACATCAGGGTCATCGCTGAGGATGGAAATTACTCGAGAATAGATAGTTTCAAGACCGTATTGAACTCCAGCAGGCCAAATATCAACCGGATTTAGGATTTTTCCTTGTTCTGGAATATATTCGCGTAGGGCTTCAAGCGTATGATTAGAGAACCCAGCAAGCCCAAGCCCCAATCTCAAGAGCGAATCTATTGTGATAACTGCTGCGCCACCGCTTCCTGTAATCACAGCAATTTTATTTCCTTTCGGCACTTCCATATATGAAAATCCTTTCATTACATCCACGAATTCCTCAAAATCCTTGACCCGAATCGCACCCGCTTTTTTAAGTATACCATCAAAGACTTTATCGTCCCCAACTAAACTTCCAGTATGGGATTCTACAACACGCCGAGTTTCAGGCATGGCACCGCCCTTCAATACGATGACAGGTTTTTTTGAAGTCGCCCGCTTTAGAACTTGTGAAAACTTCTGCCCATTGGAAATTCCCTCTATGTGCATGGCAATAACTTCAGTTTTTTGGTCATCCATTAAGAATTCTAGGACGTCTGTATGATTTAGGTCGATCATATTCCCCAAATCGATAACCCTATTAACGCCAATATTTTTGGTCAGATTCATGTATTTAAGAAGTGCGCCTGCTAATAAGCCGGTTTGGGATGAGATTGAGATATTTCCTTGCTTGAGATCTCTCACATCGAGGAAAGAAATGCTTATGGGTGTGAGAGTGTCATGAACACCTATTGTATTAGGGCCAAGGGCGCGAATTTTGTACTCATTTAATAAGTTCTTCAATGTATCTTGGAGGCGAGCACCCTCAGGTCCTATTTCTCTAAAACCTTCCGCGATTATTATTACGTATTTGATGCCCTTAATCCCGCAATCCCTTATTGCATTTAAAATATATTTTGGAGAGAGAATAATCACGGCTAATGAAATAGAATTCGGCACATCTTTAACAGAGGGATAAGTTTTTTGGTTAAGCACTTGATTAATATTAGGGTTAATTGGATAGACCTCTTTCTGTTGGTCTAATAGGTTTTTTACAATTTTGAAACCCAATCTATTCGGATTATTGGAACTGCCAATGACAGCAATAGCTTTTGAATTAAAAATTTCTTCAAAGCAGGAAGTTGGAGCGTTTTTTTCATCGGATGTCATAGTGATTCCTTAGATTTTTGATTATTAGGTTTTACTCCTAATCACGCCAAAGGGAAACATTAACTTCTTTAAAGAGGGAATCTTCATGTCCCAGTTGATCTAGATAGGTCCAATCACCTTCAGCTACGTATTTTTTATTTCCATAAGTGGTAGCCATATTGGCTAGTTTCTTGAATCGGTTATAATGTTCTGCGACTCTGTTTTCGGCGTAATCCCGGGCGCTCCATGTTGAGATGAGGAATTGCCAATCACTTGATTCGAGAAGCAATAATTCGCGTGCAAGTTGTTTCATAATTTTCTGTAGATTTTGGTCAGATGTATCAGAATATTTATTGGCGAGATCCACCATAATTTCTTCACACTCATAAACTTTTTCCCATGTCCAGACGGTCCACTCGTTCAGCCAAATCCAATGCCCCTTTCCTTCACCCCAAGACCCTTCGGGAATTCGTACAACCTCTACAGGTGGAAATTTTTGAATGTAGGAGCCACAGGTGGTCAATTCAATTTCTGGATCGAGTTCGATCCATTTTAAAACCCGGTAGAGAAAATCAGGCCCTTCAAAAAACCAGTGTCCGAACAATTCGGTGTCATAAGGAGCCACCACAATTCCTGGAGATTTGAACTTCTGTAAATGGTCATAGAGCAATCCTTTGATTATCCCTTTATAATGATCTGCATTCTCATCTAACCGAGCGGTTAATTTATCAGGTTCATATTCCCATTTATCACCAAGAGAAGACTTTACACTAGTTATACGCCAATAACGAAGACCCCCAGGATAATGCTTCTTGTGGAACTCTAAATACCATCCATCACCAGGATAGCCATGTTCACCACTCCAGAGCTGGATTGAGGTTCTGGGATCTCTCGTAAAGATCGCGACTGGCTCCTGTGGGGAAGGAGAACTGGCATAATAAATATTATATGGAGACCTCTCCTTCTGTAGGGGTTCTGGCTTATATTGTTGCTTAAATGTGTCCCATAGCATTTGAAGGGCTTTAAATCGAGCTGCATAGACACCTATAGCTTCGCCCCCTAAAAGAAGATGTGTATCAATAATGAAATATCTCATCCCATTTTTACTTAAGATTTGCTCAATCCCGTCCCTGGTACAGAATTTTTGGCCAGATCCGACGGGGGGCTTCCACTTATAACTAGGACGATAGCCACATTCGGGGAGCCAAATACCTAATGGTTTCCGCCCATAGTGGTGCTCATAAACTTGAATACCCGTTGCTATTTGTGCTCGGATGCTATTGTCTGTTTTCAATAAGGGTAAATAGCCATGTGTCGCAGCACAGGTAATAATTTCAATGAATCCTCGATCCTGAAGTGTTTTAAATCCAAAAACAATATCCTTCTTATAATTTTCAATAAATGTCGTCCTAATATTCGCATAGAAATCTTCCCACATATGAGTTAATTTCACTCTATGTGGGCTGTTCCATTGTGTAAATGTTTCACGGTCGTGAAGTGAGGCATTTATTTTATCCTGAAGGTAATTAGGAAAACCTTCGGTGAAATATGGATCTCTTAATTGCTCCGTGAGAACTGGAGTTATTCCAATAGTTAAGTGTGGATGAAATCCTTCATCTATTAATTTATTGAGAGTATTTAGGATTGGAACGTAACTTTCTGCTGCACATTCATTTATCCAGTCCATTCCATGCGGCCACATTCCATGATTTATGACGTATGGTAAATGGGAATGCAGTACAAATGTAAAGCGTCCGAGTACTTTCTCCATGGGCATTCCTTTTCTATAAAAATGTTAATAAATATCTATGTAAGTTGAATTAAAAAGGTTCGGTGATTTAATGGAGAAAATAGAAAAATATATCCGTTTCCGTCATGACCAAATGGGCAAAATTAATCCTAAAAAGACAGCCTTACTTGTCATAGATATGCAGAAATATCAAGTGCAAAAAAATTGGCCACTATATAAAGCAGCTGATGGTATTAATCCGGGAATGTTGGAATATTTTATCGAAGAAGTTGAAAATATGGTTCCAAAATTAAAAGAACTAATTGATTTCTGTCGAGAGGTAAAGATTCCAGTAATTTACACGAAATTTTCGTCGTTCATGCCTGACGGTAGCGATTTACCGGAGTCTGTCAAGAAGATAAATGAACTTTCAAAAGACTTTCTGGATGCTGCTACCTTTCCATATATCTCAGCAGAAGCCTCTGATATTATTGACGAATTAAAACCAGATCCTGCGATTGATTGGGTTCTCCAGAAAAATACAAGTGGCACTTTTATCTCAACCCGGCTAGATAATTATTTGAGGAATATGGGAGTGGAGACTGTTTTGGTTACGGGA
>JABXJU010000239.1 GCA_013375405.1 Candidatus Helarchaeota archaeon | reverse complement strand
AGCCCGGTTATACCAGACCCAATACCAAAAAAAAGACCAATTACTAACCAGAATATTATAAACCAAATTTCCATTTTTCATCCTTCGACTAACTTTCAAAAATAACAGAAGTTTGAAATTGTAAAAAAAACCTTCTCTACGTTTAATGCAGAAAATTCAAAGTGTGAAAAGGATAATCAAAAATTCAAAGTGTGAAAAGAATAAATGTCCATTTAACTGATGCTTTCAAAGGAGTAAGGTTGCCGAAAAATGCCCCAACTTAATTTAAATATAAGTTAATAGAATTATTGATATTGAGAGTCGTTGATTCCACGCATTAGTGATACTACTTGAACCCAACAGTAGTGGGGAACTAAGCGTATTTTTGACTCTCCCCCCACTACACAAGAGTTAATTTTATTGTATTTGAAGAGTTATGCCAATAAGCAACCAGATACTCCGATTAAAATCATAAAAAAAATATTGGGGTAAATATATTTGATTATAAATTATCGAGCTGTCGTTGAATTCGCTGAATTCGTTCTTGCATTTTTTCTATTGGAAGAGCCTTAAGCAGACCTTTTTGACGTAATTCATTAATTGTGCCGAGGATTTCCACTTGTGATTCACGTCGTATTCTTTGAGCTTTAATAACGAGAGCTGAAAGGAAGAAGTATTTTTTCTCTTCTTGTATTGATGATGCTAAGGTAACAAGACTGCTTTCAAGACTGTTTAGGTTCTTTATCATATCATCTTTTACTGGTTCAACTGCATGTGGCCAAAGAAGCGATGTTTCAAAGGTTTGTTCCACGAGATCAGCTGCCCTTTGGAAGGGCGCCATCGCTCCTTTCCAAGATTTCAAATCTGCTTCAAATTTCGTTTCGAATTGTTCGACAAATTCACTGAGTAAGCCCCTAAGGCTCTCTGTTGGCGAAGTGGCTAAGATCAATGCAGTTCGTATCAATTTTCCATCTTGTAATAATATTTTGAAATCCGCATAACTCAATTCAAACCCTTTTTTCTCTGCGACTTCTGGAAGTTTTTTCTCTCCAAATGGGACTTTTTTGGTACTAGGCAGTGTAAGCTCCGTTTGAAAGGCGGCAATGGCAGTAAGAAACCCACTTATTAAGTCAGCATCGAAAGTAACTTCCCCAAAGGAATGTTGATATATACAAGTACCTGCATCTGAATGGACCACTAGAAGGTGCTGCAAATTTGCAATATCAGTGAATTTACCCGCCATCTTTTCCATCCGCGTAAGTCTTCGTTTCCTACGGGGAACCGCAACAAACTGGCGATAAGATAAATATGTTGCAACAACGGCTACAGCAACTATTATTATATAAGGCAAGAATCTGAGAATTAATTTACCCCATGTCATTACTTCAATAGATGCTTCTGCGGTATATTCAGCATAATTAATGGTACTTGATTCATAATACCTTATTCTCACTTTAAATGTTTCAAAATCAGAGAAATCATCAGATGAAATTTCAAACACAACTAATGCATGCCCATCTTCATCAGTTTGAATCTCTTGTGAAAGGATAATGGTTTGTTCGTGAAATAGTACAAATTCAATTGTCGCGTCTTCTATTCCTATTGAAGTATTTTCATAGACAAATAGTGCTTCGATTTCTAAAGTGTCATCTATCATTATTTCATCGGGTAACTCAGATAAAAGGGTGAGCGTTGCATTGTACTTTGGGGCGATCTCGAGAGTTAGGTTGTCTTTGGCTGGATCGATTTGTTCTGTCCCAATATAAGTTACACTGATATTGATCTGATCAGTATCCTCGGGGATATCACTATATTCGTAAGTTGCAACGCCATCAATACCAGTCTGTCTTGGTTGTGTCGAATTTTCTTTAAGTGATGAATTAAAATATCGCAATATGTTAAATTCAATCCATTCATCAGATAATGCTGTTCCGTTCTCAAAGGTTAAAGTTGCATTAAGGGTAAAACTATGCCCCACTCGGTACTCTGTTGCTGTCCAACTTATAAGCATTAGTGAAGTGTTTTCTTTGCTTAATACATTTAATGTTAAATTGGTTTCGGTAGTGGCATAATCCCGCGCAGCTGTTGCGATTACGGTAATATTGTAGGTTTGTGTCCCTAAAATCTCCTCATCCGGGAGTGAGATGGAAGCCTCATACTGCCAGACTGACTTTTCCATGATACCAGAAGCATTGGTTCCCTCTATCTGCCATGTTAAATTTCCTACAGTTGGATTTTCAAATATAATGGGATTCTCGTGGAACCCATCCCAATAACCTACTGCGAAATCGATGGTTTCTCCTTCATATGCAGTCATAGTGCTATATTGTCCAGCATCAATTGAAAGGTAATTCGAGGGAATTTCGGTGATATTTACATAGATCTCCACAATTTTCGTTTCAAAATACTGTGAATATGCTGCAATAGTTACCAGACCTATATCTCCTTCATGCAATCCCTCTGAATCGAATGATATATCATAAAATCCTGGAGTAATATTTGTAGGACTTCCAAACCAGGGAGTCGATGTCCAGTTTGGTTCAGCAACAATTTGAGCGAATTGAATTCCTTCATAGGGAAACGTTCCATTTGCATAAAGAACAGTTACACTATGGGTTTGATCATCGAAAAAGGGATCAGGATCAATCCACCACTCTCCAGTTACATTTCGACATCCCCCAACTACATCTAATGTTGCATTAGTTGTAGAATATATTTCAAAATCTACAAAAACCGTCGATGAATTGTAACCATCTCTGGTAGCTACGATTTGTACAGTATAATTCCCATTTTCTAACACACTAGGGGTAATAGAAACATTATAAACTCCCACATTTACTAAATCTTCGGTCACCCACCAAAATCCCTCGGTAATATTTACAGAGATGTCTGCTTGAGGGATTCCTTCATTATTATCAAGATCAGTGTAATTCACATCTATATAGATAGTATCCGATGGTTGAAAGGGGGCTACAATATTTGTATTTATTACAGAGAGATTGGTGTGATACACGCACATTACTGACGTACTCCTAATTCCAACCTCCGTCCCATTGGACCAAAAAACCAATGCATTGTGCGTTCCATTCTCTTGGATTGGCCAGGGTGGATATTTCGTCCAATTCCCTACAGGTGTAGATAAACTTGTGTTTACGATTTGATCATATAGATCATAAATGGTTAAATTGATAGATCCATTGATTCCAGAGTTAACTTTTGCGGTTACGTTCATCATATCTCCAACATAAAATTGCCTTACTTCAATTGTTCCATTGTACGTGTGTATTTCTTCAATATAATTTGGGCTTAGTGCTTCAATGCGCCAGTTACCATTAGCTCCAAGAATCACCAGATATTGCTTACTTGCATTAATTGTAGTATTCCATAAAATATACGGAACTTTATCTAAATTCACCCTCCTAATTGAATGATCAATTGGGAATATGATGGTAATTTGTTGAAATAAATATCCCCCAACTCCTTGAGTCTCGGAATCCCAGCTCGGGAAATTGGTTCCCAAGGTTACATTCCAATCAATCCACTCCCCTAAAGAGTATCCCGTAAAGGCAGTGCTGGCGTAAGTTTGATTTGAGAATATGCATCCCCAGAGGGCGGAATAATAAACAGTTTGTCCGAGACTTGTGCTAGTATTTAGAAGAATTACCCCGCCACTACCATCATAGAAACCCGTTAAGTACACTGAACCTCCAAATTCAATAGGTATATAATCTTCGACTACTGTCGAATTTACTTCCAATCCGACTGCTGTAGCGTTAATTTCGTATGAAATAAAAGTAACATCTCTCAATAAAAGGTCGATATTCCCTCCTATTTCTGGATTATATTCAAACAATACCCATTTTCCGAATGACTCATACCAAAAATATGCAAATCCCGCGTCCCCATTAGTTGTATCATAAGTACATCCCCAATATACCATTGGATCAACAGTTGGGGTAAGAATCCGAAACGCCCTGATAACTACGAAAAATGAGTTATTGAACGTATTATATCTGTCTAGAAAAGAGCTTCCACTTGCTTCTTTCTTGAGAAAAGGAAAATTAATCCATCCAGAGGCGGTTCCTATTACACCACTAGTGACAATAACGGGAGCTGAGGTTATCAGTAATTCATTGGGAACAGCTTCTCCAGGATTTAAGAAGGAATCTTCTCTTGCATTATAAATTTCTGCATATAACGTAAATTCGCCACGATATAGCAAAAAAACATCTAATTCTTGCAGATAGGCACTCACAGCCGGTTGAAATTGCTGCGCATTTAGCTGGGTTGGAGCATCCAGAATGGCGTTGTCAAAAACTTTCACATAATTCTCAGGTCCATCGGTTTCTATATCGAAATCATTTGAATAAGTTAGAGATGAATAGGAGATATTTTTCAATAAAAGATCTACTGTACCTCCCATACCAACTAATATTACCTGCCAAGTATTCCCTTTATATTCAAACGCAAGACCATCATCCGGATTTGCCCCGGTATCCAAATTATATCCCCATTGTAAATAAATTTCACCAACCGAATCTTCGGATGGTACCATATGTAGAACAACAAAAAATGCATCATATGCAACATCAGCATTATTAAGATATGCTTTATCACTCCTAGGTTTAAAATTGAATTCAACCCATTCAGTTTCATTGTTGGTTCCTTGAGTAGTTAGATTCTTGGTCTCTGAAATTGCCATATATTCTGATGGAAGCGTAGGTGGTATAGGGTATCCTAGATTACCTCCCCCCCCATATATTATCGCAATTACAGAAAAATTTCCTGAATAACGTAAATACACATTTAACCTATGAAGGAAAGCTTCCTCAGATAAATCAAACTCCATTGCATAATAATTTACAATTTGTCCAGCCGAACTATTAAAAATCGTTACATAATCCGCTGCTGGTGTTTGATTTTCCACAGAGAAGGACTTTTCTAAATGAATATCCGTAAAATTCACTAGAATATTCGATACATTCCAATTATGACTTGTGATTTCTAAATCTTCTTCTGTATTAGAATCCTGATAGCTTGCTCCAAGAAAAGCAAGCAATGTTTCGGCTTGATCTTGACCACTAAGGCTGTAATTATTTTGACTGGAGTACTCAATAGGCTTACTAATATCATTAGTATTTAATAATTCACTAGTTTCTAATTGATTCACGGAATTCTCACTAGCTTTGCAGAGATTTACAGCGTAGAATCCAGAAATTAACGATCCTCCAAATACTAGAATGAAAAAAACACACCAAATTCGTTTATTTTTACCCAAATCCCGAACCATTCGTGGTCTCTCCATATATTTAATTTTTAAATATATTTAATTGTTAATATTGAAGAATACATATATTAGTCTTCTAGAAATTAAAAAAAAAACGATTTTTCTTTAATCAGTTTAATTTAACTGAAGGATGGATAAGTCATTAATTGATCAATACACCCCCCTCCCCTATACACAAAATGAGAGATGATGCACACTTATTTTTCTAGCTTTTTGGGTATTAGAGCTTGATTCGACCCCCAATTTCACCATGATCTCGGCGAATACTCAGGTTGCCCTGTATGAGGCGCGACCTCCCCGTAGGTCTGAGACACCGGCTCCTTTATAAAGGGACCTGCAACCTCACCATTTTTTTCGAATCGCGGATCCGCGATCGGGCGGCACCCAGAGTCGTGGATCCACGGAAAAACTTCCCTACATAAAGCTAGCCTCGGATTGTTATATAGCGACTAAAGTTGGTCGTACTTTGGGATTCAAGCCAGTATCAACTCCAACCCAAAATGACTTTTATGGTTGGGGGGAGATGCCTACTTGAGCCTCTATACTAAGAAAATGAATGGAGACTAGATATATGGCAAGAATAGACACGCGAGCTACGCCCGTGTTTAATATCGAGGAGAGTGCGCGAATTGATGAGTACCAAGGACAAGTTGGGGAAGCGGAATCACTTGCAAACCTCTACAAGAAGACCTACAACGTGCATGGGGACTACTTAAACCAATTACGCTACCCCTACCCTGAAGTGTTCGACCCAGAGTGGATCCATATCACCGCCAGCGATCGAAATGTCGTTTGGAAGGTGGTGAGGGATACA
>JABXJU010000034.1 GCA_013375405.1 Candidatus Helarchaeota archaeon | reverse complement strand
AATTATAGCAGAATCTTGTAGATATTACAATTAGCTCTGGTTATGGGATAATTGCAAGTGGATGTGGTTAGAACAAATGTCTACAAATATCTTGTAGCGGTGATTTAAAGTTGCTTTTTAAAATAAGCCGGGAGGCGGGTGAGCCCAGGTTTTCCAGAAGTTTAAAACCTTGGCTCCAGAAAATGGGACTTTTTGCTTGCTTTGGTCGCTTCGACCTTTGCGTGTGAGCATAACAAGGCATAACTTGGTTTTTCTAAGCTTCACCCAAACCTGCCTACGGCGATATCCATATATATCTGCTTACTATTGTTAGTAAATCCGAGAATTTCTCTTTCATTTTTTCATCGTATCCAACCCGTCTTTTCACATTCATGAAGCAATATTCTTCTTCGCATCTTCCGAAAACTCTCCCGAAAAAGCTATCCTCATAAACCCATGGCTGGCCGCACATGCAGGTTTCTTTCCGGCTCTCCGAAATCTCCGGTTTCTCTTGCGCCTTTCTCCAATTTGCCAGCCCATACAATTCCTTAACTCTATCTTCTAGCAGCAATGAAATGGACTTTATCTTCCCGGTGTGTTCACCGCCGTCATTTTCTTCCATCAATAGATTGATTTCTGTTTCAAGGACGTCGAATATCTCTCCGATGCTAAGCCTGTTTTTCATCTAAACCACCTTCAAGATATTCAAGGCGTTCAAATTCATCAAGATAACAGTCCGTTCAGAAGTTAACTCTATCCTCATGAGTTGAAAACTCACATCCGCACTTCAGGCAGTATTTCTGGATTATCACGAATCCCATCTCTATCACTTCCTCTTCCACTCAAGAAGCTTCCATCTCCGAAGCCCCTAATTAGACTCTTTAATTTTTCCGTAGTGGTCTAGGGTAAGCTGGAGGGCAAAATTTAGCAGGTGTAGAAGTTAACCAAGAGGTGGGCGGATAAAAAGCGAAAGCTTTCGTCTGGTTTCTGGCTGTCTCAAGGAGAAAAGATATAAAAAGAGGCTTGGGTCAAGGCCGGAAGGCCGTAGACCCCCTTTTTAATATTTTCTGGCAGTAGAAGAAGCAATACGGAAGAGAACGGAAAAGAACACACATCCATATGAAGCAATCTCGTATCTATATTATTTTTAAATCTTTCAGATTGAGAAGTTACCTTATATTTCTCCCCTTGAGACATTTTTCTTGTTTTGCTAAATATATCAAATTTTTGCTTGACATAGTTAACATTTATATATTATTATATTAATAAAGTATTATGAATAGAAAACTGGGACATTGCTTAAGGCAACAGAGGAAGAAACGAAATCTCACTTTGAGATCAGTCGAAGAAAAGACTGGTATTTCGAATGCATACTTGTCCCAGTTGGAAAACAACAAAATATCTAGACCCTCTCCCTCAGTGCTACATAAATTAGCCGATTGCTATCAAGTATCCTACGAATTTTTAATGAACCTTGCTGGATATCCAGTCCCTGAAGCAAACAAGAAGGACATAAGGATACGATTAAATCGATTAGGGAGTATGATCGATGATTTAACACCAGAAGAAGAGGAGAAGTTAACTGAATATTTACAGTTCCTCAGATCAATAAAAAAGAAGTGATAATATGAGGTGGTCAGTTTCATCAGCAAAGATATTTTCGAAATGTCAAAGAAAGTGGTATTTTACGCAAATAGCGGCTTCTCACGGTAAGAAAGATCCTCTCAGAAGAGAAATATATCTTCTAAAGCAGTTAAAAAGCATTTCAGCCTGGAGGGGAATTCTAGTTGATACTGTAATCAAGAAAGCCATAGTGCCAGAATTATTATTGAGAAAAATTCCTTCTGAAGACAAAGTGTTAAAATTCGCATCAAGCATTATAGAAAGACAACTTGAATTTGGTAGGGCACTTAGATTTAGAGAACCCGATATGACTAAATCTAAAGCAGGAGATGACTATGCTGCTTTTTATGACTTAGAATATAACGACGGTTTAGATGATACAAAAATACAGACGGCTATCGAAGAAATTGAAGCTTCTCTTCTAAATTTGCTTAAATCAAATTTTTTAAAGAATATTTTCCAGAGTAGCTCTCAAATCATTGCACAGAGAACATTAACGCATTATTTTGAGTACACAACTTTAACCTGCACTCCAGATCTAATTGTGTTTTTTGAACGCTCTGAACCTATGGTCGTAGACTGGAAAGTCCATGCATTTGGCACAGTTGAATATTGGCTCCAATTGGGTATCTACGGATACGTTCTTTCATTAATAGAGCCTCACCGCGACTTTCCAAAGGAATTTCAATTAGTATCCGGTTCTCTAGATAATTATAAATTGATCGAATATCAACTCCTCAGAAATCAAATCAGAAAATACTCTTTGTCAAGACAAGATATTGCAGACTTAGAAGATTACATTTTTAACTCTATTAATCAAATGAAAAGATTGGTCAATGGTAAAAAATACAAAGAATTAGACATAAACCTGTTTCAGACTACCCGCTTTCCTAATATATGCACAAGGTGCGAGTTTAAAAAAATCTGCTGGAAAGATGATGAATATGAATAGGATTGAAACAAATATATTTGAAATTAAAAATTTGGATGAATTAAGCTTTAAATATCGCACATACAGAATCAGAGGAATTTCCCCTGATTCCGAAGATTATGAAAAAAATGTCCAGATACTCATTGATAGACTTAGCAGAAGAAAGGATGCCCAATCACCCTGCGCACCTGTTTACAAGGATGGTGAAACTTACTTAGTTCAACCAGAAGGATATCCAGAGCTTCCAAAAAGATTCCCAGTAGTTGGATCAGTTGCGAAAATCGAATTGCTCCCTGGATTAAAGGATTTAAACCTCGAAAAGTTAGACCCTGACACTGCCAAATTGGCAATTCGATTCTTACAATTCGCTCTGCAAAGCCCTCTTTATAAAAACCCATACTTATGGCAGCCTCAATCGGGATATCCTTTTTACAATAAGAAACCTGATATAACATTCAGAGATCTATCTGATGATATTGATCTTTATAGAGGATTCAGTTTTAGAGTAGTCTACTTTAGCGATGGGAAATTGGGCGTACGTGTAGATACTAGTAGCAAATATGTTTCCCGATATTACCTGCCAACAAAAATTACAAGAGATGAGTTTAAAGAAAGATATGAAGGGCATAATTGTCTTTATGAATACGGAAATAGATGGTATGAAATAAAACTCATGGGATTCAATGATTTGAATGTAAGCGAAGTCCAAGTTCTTCCTGATAAAAAATCACTTTTTGAGAAAGTCCATGAGCAGGCAGGTTCTAGAAAATCCCAGGCACTTCTATCACTACGCAAGGACTGTTCTGTGCTTTTTTATTACAATAGCAGAAATGAACAGAGAAACGTTCCTTCTGGTCTTTGCCGAGTGACTTTTGGAACACAACACGAAAATATTAAGCCTTTCCATTCCAGAACAATTAAGCAGCCCGATCTGCGAAGAAAAGAGATAAAAATCATTGTTGACACTTATCTACGGAATCTTCCTTTTGGCAAAACAAAAATTAAACTATCAAAAGAACCATTCTCCACAGAAGAGAAAAAGTTTTTAATCCCAGATCTTGAATTTGGCAATAAAAAGGTGCTTTCTGTTCGACGAAGCCCTGGAGCAGTTCATACAAGTATTAAGTATTTCGGAGAAAAGAAGAAGGAACTAGCCTATTCTCAGGATGCAGGAATACTAACTAGAAAGCCCTTCTACAGACAATATGTCATTCTGCCAAATTCAGTTAAAGAAACTTTTGGATATAAATTTATTAATGGTCTCAAAAATGAAATCCAAAACCTTTTTCCGAATGATCTAGAAGTAAACTATACTCCCATCATTCTTTCGTATGACGATTCTGTACAAAGATCTGTATACCAGTTAGCAAAGCAAATATTTAAGACACTTGATCAAAATAACGCTAAGCCAGGATATGGCTTAGTTATGATACCCAAAATTTCCTCCAAACTTAGAAAGAAAGAAGATGAATTAGGGAATCTTCTTATGAGTAAATTACGCGAACGGGATATTTTCGCGTCAATAATTCATACCTCAACTGTGGAAGCTAGCTTCGAAGATATATCAAATGATGGAGAGGAAAGCAAGTGGGTCTTAGTATCTGATAGAAAACAAAAAGGAATATTTAAAGGATACTTAAAAAATGTTGTTTTAAATAAAATTCTACTTTTAAATTCATATTGGCCATTTGGTTTAAAAACTCCATTAAATGCGGATTTAACAATAGGTATCGATGTAAAAAACAATATCGCTGGCTTTACTCTGATTTATAAGGACGGCTCAAAAATACGCTTCGAACACAGCGAATCGAATCAAAAGGAACAATTAAACAAAAACCAAATGAAATCAAAAATACTTGAAATTATGAGAGATGAAGATATCGAATCTCCCGAGGACATAAAAAATATAGTTATACATCGAGACGGTACCCTTTACAGAACTGAAATTGAAGGAATTAAATTAGCCTTTGATATTCTTGCAAAGGAAGGGAAGGTAAATAAAGATGCACAATGCACTTTTGTTGAAATTAGAAAAACATCTAGAACCCCCTTTAGAATGTTCAAAATCGTTATGCCTATTGGCTTACAGGACGAAAAAATTTACAATCCTACAATCGGCACATATATTCCTATTACTGAAGACGAATTTTTCATATGCAACACAGGGTTTCCCTTTAAACATAAAGGAACTTCGAAGCCATTACATATTGTTAAAGCAGAGGGAAATATGTCTTCTCATAAACTCACAGAAGATATATTTTATCTATCCAACTTAACATGGACTAAATTAGATGATTGTTCACGCTATCCGTTGACCATAAAATTAACAGATATTCGACTTAGGGAGTATGCGGGTGAATATGATAAGGACGCATTAGAATTCGGTGACGAATAAGGAGTTGATGAAATGAGTAATTTAGGTGTTATTGCATCAAGATTTGATATCAACAGTAAATCTTTAAAAGAATTTGATACAAGCCTTAGAATCTTAAAAAAAGAAAAAAATAAGCTAAAGCCTTCGGAATTAAATAACGCGATTGGCAAAATTTTAAAAGTTGTTGAACCAATATCTGAGGGAATTAAAGACAATCTCTCCACTTCTGTGGATATAAGTGAAAACAACATTATTAATATCCTACAGGATCGACACGAGGAAAATTGGCCTAAGTATAGAGAAAATATCATAAAATTGAGAGATAAATTAAGATCAAAAAAGTTTCAATTGTCAGAAGAAGATTTTCAACTTTTAGAAGACATTGCGGATGCTCTAGATGCTGAATGCGGATATTTATTTCAAAGATTGAGTGAACGAATATGAAAGATTATCTCAGTGCAGTTATAACAGAGCAGAAAAATAGAGGATTGTACCTAAAGCAAATGATACCCAATCCTCTGCAGTACCCAGAACTATCAGGCCTGGCGGTATCTTGTGGTCGAATTATAGATGAAAATATAAAATATTTAGAGTTTTTACAATCAGAAATAAAAAGTCAGCACTCAGAAGATTTTCGAAGTATATTAAGGGGAATAAGAGCGTGCACACGAGACTTGGAGTTAGTCGAGTCGTATGGGATTACTCCTCTAAACTACCAACCAGAGGAAAAAGAATACTTAAATAGACTGGTTTTTAAGATTCACCAGGAAATAAATTACCCACTTCCTCATCCTGCGGTAGCGTGTATATCAACCCAATACTATTTTTTCAGCCCCTTTACTAATGTTATTTTCATTCCGTTTGGGGAATCAGAATTCCTCCTTCACTTACCTGATATGTTTCATGAACTTGGTCATGGCATTTATCTAAAAAGAGAAAATGAATTAAGGCTATCTGAACTTAACCAGAAATACAATTTGATTATAAACGAGATAACTGAACATTACCAGAAGCTTTTATCTGAGGCAAAGAGAGAAACCGGCCCGAAAAGTAGAATTTTTTTAATTAAGCTTATGCATAGTAATTGGAAAAATTGGATTGATGAATTTCTCTGTGACCTGTTTGCATTATTCACCTTGGGACCAGCATATGTATATACGCATCTTCACCTAGCTACAAAAACATCTAAAGATATTTATAAATTTTCCTCAATGATACCTCAAACTCATCCTTCTGATGACTCTAGGATGAAAATGCTTATGATAGGGTTAAAATTAATTGGACTTGATGCTGAAATTGATGATGTATCCTCAAAATGGCATGCTATGCCTTTTGTATCAGGTCTTCATCCATCCAGTGATTATTACTACGCTTATCCTAAAACTTTGATGGAAAAAGTTGCATCTCTCTTATTACAAGGTTTGAAAGAGACAAATTTTCCGATAATGACCCGCGCTGTATTAAAAAATCTTGAGCATAGAAGCGTAAGAAGATTACTGAACGAAGCATGGGACAAATTCTGGGAAAATCCAAATAAATATCGAGAATGGGAACTTGATAGAATAAAAAAATTAAGACAGAATTATTATTTTATTTCTTGATTATTTTATAAAAAAGGGGATACTCGAAACTAATTCACTACAAAATGCTTGAAGGCTTCTTTTAATGCAGGAAATTTGTCTTCAGGGCATGGATCCATTTTTTTATTAGAATAAATCCTATTCGGAGCTTTTCGTAAAGGAAGACCACATATATCTTTGGCATGGGCAATCCAGCATATTCTGAGCACAAATCCATATTTCTTCAATACATATAGCTGAATTTCCTTATAAGTCGCCATTTTGATTTCTGATTTAAAGTGCCCTTAATTTTAAATCATTAAAATCTGAACATAATTATTATTCAAGAAATTCCAACCTGCTCCTTAAATCCATTAATACCTCTTTAAGATCAGGTACAGGGCTTGACAGCCTCCCAAGCTCTTTGTTCCAATATGGCATCAATATTTCTTCTATATCTGCCACATATTTTTAAAAGTTTTATTAAAGATTAGTCATAGTAGCAATATAATTTCATTTCCCTCGCATAAATAAAAAACCAAAGCTTTTTAATCTTCATTCAAAAAAATTAATAATGAAGCTTAGGGCTCTTCCACTTCTGGGAATTCTGGGTGTTCTGTTTATTTCAGGCTGTGTTCAAACATTAGACCCCTCTGAAATAGCAAAAACTACAACCGCGGTTAAAGATTTTCTTGAAGCATACCCCGACGCAGGAGTTACTGCTTCTTATCTTGATAAAGATTATGTTGAATCCATTATAACAGACCTGCGGGAAATCTGTGGAGAGCAGATGAAAATCCAGGATTACTGGAAGGTAATCTTTAAAGATGCAGAGACAGGAGCAAACATAACAGTCTGGATAGAAGCCGAAAAGAGAAATGCAGTCTGTTTTCACAAGGAAGGAAAAGCCATCGTCCCGAGGGAAGAAGAGGGAAACGAAACTCTTGAAGAAGTTGATGCAGGTATATACATGTTCAGGGTTGTTTTTTGTGACTCGAGCTTTTGCACGGACCTGAATTCTCCAAACCTTTACGGCTCAGCACAGTTCATATTGGAGATAGAAGATGAAACTGATTTAACAGGTGAGACACACTTCGTTACTAATGCTGAAAAACAAAATTTACTGAATACGTTAATGCAGAGCGACATAAGAGTAAATATCGCTGTGCCTATGTTACAACTTGGAAGAAGGGGGAAACAGGCGCCTATGTAGTTGGCGTGAGGAATATACACACTGATTTTGACAAAGTATTCTCCATGAACGTATATCTTGAGGAAATAGGAGGAGCCCTTTCCGGAAAGTCGGTAAGTGATTACAAGGATATAGTAGAAAAATGGCTTGCCTTTCCCCGAACTGTATTCGTTCCAAAGGCCTCTTCAAAGACCTTTGACATAATAATAGAACCGGGCATTCAGGCAGCAACAGAATGCTCAAACGCAGAGATTATGATCCATGGTGCAACCTATGACCCAGATACAAAAAACCTGAACCTTTACGTTAAAAACAGGGGAACGATTGATTTAACGCTTCAGGTAGTAATAACCTATTCAAATGGCAGGAGCTATAACTATTCTGAAATATTCGACCTGAAAGCGCAGGAAATAGAAACCTTTGAATTGGTTAATGTCGGTGAGGATCATATAGGCTCATACTCATACGGCATACAGTACGTTACTCTTATTTCAAGAGAATGTCCTGATGTGCAGGGCTTGATACAAAAGCAATTTATAACAGGGTATAAAGAGCCGGGTGTTTGCGGAGACGGCATTTGCGGTGAGGAGGAGGATTGTGTGCAGGACTGCTGGACCGAGCTCTCCCTAGGAATCGTAGTATTAGAATGCACTAGTGCGGCTGGTGGGTTCTTTAATGCCATTATTGATCTGGGAACGCTTGATAAGAAAATATTTGACATGACCGTAGATGAGGTGGGTGAGAAGTTTAAGTGCAAGAGTGAGCAGACAGAATACGGCTGTATTGTTGATATTCCGCCAGAAGACATAATCATCGAGGTGGGAAGAACTGATGTTGGTGGGAATTGGATCCTTGCTAACACTAGGGTTCCTGGAACACTGGAAAAGCAGATTATTGGCCCTGGTTCGTGGAACCTTGGCGAATCTTATTACCAGAATGAAAGCAAGCATATATTTTTCTATCTCCACTTCACGAAGGAGACTCATCCAACGAACAAGAAGTGCTGGATCGGGGATACCTGGCTCGAAAATGCCGATGAAAGCACGAAGAATTTCTACAAGTGCTGCTACGATTACGATGGAGGTGAAATAGAAGTCAAAATATACATCAGAATACCCGCAACGAACAAATACATCTACACGAGCTATATGCTTCACAACCACAGACTCACGATTGGTCCGTCAAAGCCGGAAATCTTAACACCGATAGACATTCAAATCCAAGACATCCATGGTTATTACAATGTAGGTCCGGCTGGATTCACGGGATATGTTCTCTGTATTGATGTGGAAGATGATGCACATGAGGGAAATTTCTCAATCTTTATTGATGGCACAGAATATGTTCATACAGGGGAGGGAATCGGCAGTTATTACAGAGTCTGTGTGGATGAAAGCTTTGGCATTTATCAACCCTCACCCTGGGGTTATTCAGGCAGGCATGAAGTCAGGGTAAAGGTAATTTCAAATGGGAGAGAAGGTGAGGATGTAAAGACTATAGACTTCTCAACAAAGACGGTTACAAGATTTACCGTGGAAAGAGGGGTGGAGAGTTGTGACCCTTTCTGTACCAATTATACATATCATATTATTACTATAAGCGGCTATAGCCCGCCTTTACACACCTCATACGACCCTGAATATGATATAGGAGGTTCTCATGTCAGAATCATACAGAATGACGGGAGGGAGATAGATCTGGAAACTCATGATTACTGCACATGCGATACTTTTAACGTTATACCAGTTTGCACCGGACCCAGGGGAGATTCGTGTACTCCTCAACCTGCACAATTCGAAAATGTTATATACGATGGGAATGCGGTTGAATTGGGCTATTGTAAATCCACAGAAGTGGGAATAAAGATTTGTTATGATAATAAAACCTCTGTTAGCATTGAATCTTTATAAAAAAATTTGATCTTACTACGAAAATGGATAATTGAAGTCCACAGACCCACTTTTTAATCTTTTCAGGGAGTCGGTAATATACTTATAAAATATCAATTCAAATTTTAACTATGATAAGTGCTTCTGATCTTAGCAGCTGGGATTTTTGCCCTAGGAAAGTTTATTTTCGACGAGTTCTCGGAATAGAGCCAGTGAAAAAAGAGGTCATGATAAAAGGTATCATTAAGCATAAAATTTTTAAAGAAATGATAAATTCATATAAAGAAACTAGGAATCTTGAAATAGAAAATATTATAGAAGATACGCTCTCCAGATATATTAAAGATTTCGAGGTTTTCGATACTGATTTGGCTAAATTCAGACAAGAGCTGAACTCATCTTTCTCAATCCTCGGAGAGAAAATTAATAAAAATGAATTTTTTGTTCCGGAGTTTTGTGAAGAATGGTTTGAATCTAGAGATTTGGAATTAAAAGCCAGAGTAGATGTCATATTCAATGAGTCAGGTGATTGGATTATCGGTGACCTAAAAACAGATACCTCTGACTTCCTTGGTACCAAACTTCAAATAGGAGCTGGGGCTTTACTCTTTGAGAAACATATGAACGCTAAGGTTAATAAAATCAAAATAATATCCCATAATGATTGGACAGAAAAAGAGATAAATTTAACAGATGAACTACGAAGTCAAATTTTTGAAAAACGTGATGAAATAAAGACAATGTTAAAGAATAAAAATCTCCCCCCTCTATGTCTAAATCCTAATAAATGTTCTAAGTGTGAGTTCTGGGAGAGCCATTGCAATGTTGAAAAGAAAGCTGAGACTGAAAAAGAAAGTGAATGGGTTTGGGAGTGCGAATATTGTGGCAAAACGTTTGAAACCAAAAAAGAGTGTGATAAACACGAAGAATGTTGCACAAAAAGAAAATCATTAAACAAGAGGGCTTCCTTCTGGAACAGAATATTTAGATAATCAAATATAGAAGAGCTTCCATTCTTTGTTCCGCGGAATACTTTTTACCATAGCAACCCGCTTATATTGTGATATAATCATTATAAATCATTGAATTATAATTTTTATAAGATGAGGGGAATATTATGGATAAAGTCAAACTCAGGGAAGAGATAGGTAATTTAATTCCAAAGATAAAATCTCCTGAGGGAATCTACGAATTATTCCATTTTCTAAATTATCCAGAAAGCGCTCTATTTGACGTTGTTTCAAAGAGAAGGCTAAAAGATTTTGACTTCAAAGAAGAAATAAATAAAGAGATTAATAGCGTATACACAATACTAAGTTTTGGAAAAAACATTCCTGTCTTCCTTTTTGAATGTAAGACTTTGAAAACCCCAACGATAAGA
This sequence comes from Candidatus Helarchaeota archaeon, assembly GCA_013375405.1. The sequence goes on along the minus strand of JABXJU010000034.1, from coordinate 15,615 downwards.
TATATCACCAAAAAGCTCTCAGATAGATATATCAGATTTTTACTGATTATAACCAATGATTATGAATCTATTATCTTTGTGTTCCCAGAGTATGAAAAGGTTAGTACCGGGGAGCATAAGATAAAGATCACAAGATTAGTTATCAAGAAAAATGAAATTTATTGGACAGATTGCGATACATTGGCAAATCTCTATTACGAAGAAAAAGAAGCCTCCTGGAGGAATGTCTGGAGGAAATGGAGGGAATCCTTCAGTGTAGAAAGAGTTACTGAAAAGTTTTTCGAGGATTATAAAAACACCTTCTTCTTGTTAAGAAATGAATTTGATAAACAAAATCTATCAAGAAAACAGTCTCACGAATTTACACTCCAGCTTCTTAATAGAATCATGTTTCTTTGCTTCATTTCAAAAAAAAGGTGGTTGAATGATGATCCAAAATTCATGCAATGGCTATGGGATAGATATCGTGAGGCCAAACGTAAAGCTCAGGCAAAGGATGATAGCTTTTATGAAAAATGGCTCAACCAAATATTTTTTAGGGCCTTCAATAATAAGCAGTACGAGATTAAAGACCTACCCCAGGATGTCCAAGAGATTTTATATAATTCTCCTTATCTTAACGGTGGCTTATTTACAGAAAACGAATATGATAAATTACCTGTGAAGATAAATGACTCCCTTTTCAAAAGAATATTTAATTTTTTTGAAAAATATAATTTCACAATAAAAGAAGATATGCCATTGGAATTTGAAGTCGCGGTAGATCCCCAAATGCTTGGCTATGTCTATGAATCTTTAGCAAATGTGGCAGAAGAGATTTATGACAGAAATGACCTTGGAATTTTTTACACTCCTAGGGTTGAAGTTGATTTTATGTGCAAGCGTTCCTTGGTTGAATACTTATCTAAAAATATCCCAGAAATACCTAAGGAATATTTTTACAAGCTGGTTTTTGATGAAGAGAAAGAGGGTGTTGAAAAATATTTTGATAAAAAAAACTTATGGCGAAAGCTAGAAGAATGTTTAGAAAATTTATCTGTCGTAGATCCAGCTTGTGGGTCTGGCGCCTTCCTTGTAGGGATGCTCAACGTTCTTTTTGAGCTCTACAAATTAATATATAATAAACATTTAAGAAGGGGATTTTCTGACTTTACTCTTAAAGAAGAGATAATAAAGAGATCTTTATATGGCGTTGATGTCATGCCCTGGGCTGCTGGCTCTGCTGAATTGAGATTATGGCTCCAGCTTATTGTGGAAACAGAATTAACCAAAGAAGAGCTGAGAAAAAGTCCGCTACTCCCGAATTTAAACCTAAATATCAGGGTTGGGGATTCTCTAGTTCAGGAAATAGGAGGATTAAACTTATATTTAAGAACTTCAAACATATCAGAAAAGTTAAAGAGAAAACTTTATGCGTTGAAAGGAGAAAAAGAGCGGTATTTCTATAATCTCTCGGCTAAATTTTCAAAGAGGGAAGAATTCCTTGAAGAAGAAGCCAAAATATTTGAAGAGATAATAAATGATAGAATAAACTCGCTCAATAATCAAACAAGAATCTTAGAAGCAAAGATATATCGCCTCAAAAGAATAAAGCAATTTAATTTATTTGGCGATGTGCCAGAAAGTGAGCAAAAAAAACTTTTTGATGAAAGGAAGGATTTAGAAGATAGTATAAGCAAGATAAAAAAAGAAATTGAACACCTCAGAAACGTAAAGAAAAACCTAAAAGATCCAGAGAAAAAGCCGTTTGTATGGGATATAGATTTCGCAGAAATCTTTGGAGATAAAGAGGGCTTTGATATTGTCATCGGTAACCCTCCTTATGTTAGGCATGTGAAAATATCCCCTCCGAATAGACTTAAAGTGGAAGTCACTGCTCAAGACAAAAAAGAATACAAAGATAGTCTAATTAGATCAGTAAAAGCTTGTTTTCCTGTTTTAGAAAAAATTGATAGAAAAAGTGATTATTACATTTATTTTTACTTCCAAGGGCTTTCTATACTGAATCCGAAGGGAACATTCTGTTTTATTACTTCAAATTCCTGGCTTGATGCTGGCTACGGGAAAGATTTACAGGAATTTCTCCTTAGATTTGCTCCTATTGCAGCAATTTATGATAACCCAAAAAGGAGCTTTAAACATTCAGACATTAATACAATTATTGCGCTCTTTCATGCTCCTAAGTTCCAAAAAGAAAAAATTTTCGGTTTTGAATACCAAAAAGACATCCATTGGTATGCAATCTCAAATATAGCAAAGTTTGTCATGTTTAAAAAACCTTTTGAGGAAGCTATATCATCAGAAAACCTTATTGATATTGAAAATATTAAAACGAAATTAAGAGGAGAGCCCATAACAGAGTTGGTTAAGAATCTTGTCTACACAGATGATTATAGAGTTTTTCCTGTGATCCAGAGTGATTTATTAGAGGATGGCTGGGAATATCCTGAAGGTCACAAGAGCGAAAAATTTAAGATAGGAAAATATAAGGGCAATAAATGGGGAGGGAAATACCTTCGAGCGCCAGACATATTCTACACAATTTTAGAAAAAGGGGAAAATAAATTAATTAAACTTGGCAATATTGCCACAGTGAATGAAGGTAAGCCAACTGGAGCAAATGATTTCTTCTTCATTCCTTTAAAACGTGTAAAAGAGTATAAAATAGAAAAAGAATTCTTAAGGCCTGGTCTAATGAAAACAAGAGATGTAAATTTCTTTAGAATTACATCAAATAATATTACTAGATATTTTCTCCAGATTAATAGAAAGCCAGGGGAAATTAAAAAGTTGAATGTTTACAAATATTTGAAATACGGCAAAAAAGAGGTTTTACCAAAAAGTAATACTTTGAAATCTAAACCAATCTGGTGGAAATTCAAAGAAAGAGTAGCTGCAGATCTTTTGGGGCCTTGTGGATATGGTGATACAATTTTCTTTGTAATTAATGATGCTCATGCGATTGGAAGTAATAGCTTTGCTGAAATAAGACTCAGGGATAAAGCATATTTAAAATCTATCTTTTGTACTTTGAATTCAGCTGTAGGTTGGCTTTTTTTAGAGATATATTCACGTTGGTCTATGGGCGGAGGAATGGCCAAGGTCGATCCTATCGAATATCGTCAGACTTTAGTTTTTGATAAATATATTTCTAATCGAATAATTATTCCTAAAAATAGAAAGATAAAGACAATCTTCGAAGAGCTTGGCATTGATCCTTCAAAACCTATCCGTGAGCAAGAACCAAATCCACTTCCTGACAGGGCAGAACTAGACAAAATAATTTTTGATGAACTTGGATTGACTCAAGAAGAAAGAAAAGAAGTTTATTATGCAGTATGCGAATTAGTTAAAGATAGGCTTGAGAAGGCAAAGAGCTTAAAGAGTGGTTGATAATGGGAAAAATTGAAGAAAAAGTCGAAAGAAACATACAGATTCTCATTAATGAATTTAAACGTTTCCCAGAGAAATTTCTCACAGAAGAAGATATCAGAAGTTTTCTCTATTCTCTTTTGCTCAGAGATTTTGGTGACATCAGAAAATGTGAGGATTCAACAATATCCATACCTATGCATTGCGAAGTTAGATGGTATGGAAATTCAGGTAAACTGAAGTATAGGTCAGATATCGTAATCATAGACACTTCCACATTGAGAACAGATTACCGGAGTTTCTCTAAATACCCCTCAAAAGGTTACGGGTTTAACAAACCTAAAGCTATAATCGAAATCAAACTTCGCAGGCAAATCAAAGAATCAGATAAAAGTTTTAAGGAAAAAATCATCAATGATAGAATAAAGCTTAATGCGATCCGAGATGAAATCGGAAAAGAATTTTCCACCTATATTATCGCTTTTGACAAAAGGAAAAATTTAAGGTTCAAAACCAATAATACAAATGAACATAAAGAATACTACGTTTATCCATATCAATCCGAGAGTTGATAAAATGAATAATCTGCCTTTCGAGACATGGCCTTACAAAGCACAAACCGAATTCAAGCACAAGGTTTTCCAAGAATATTTCAACGTCTGGGTTAAAATTCTTGGCAGGTATCACAGGCTAAACTATATGGACTGTTTCGCTGGATGCGGAGCATATAAAAAGAATCAGACAATTCATTTTGGCTCTCCTATAATTGCCGCAGAAATAATAAAAAAGAATGATAAGACTGCAACCTTAGTAATTATCGACACAGAAAAGAAAGACCTTGATAATATAAAAAAGATTCTGGATTATAGAGGTCTCTCGGCTCTAAAGGTACTGTATGTTAACCAAGACTTTGATCAAAGCATAAACGAAATTCTTGATGAAATAAAAGACCTCGCCCCTACTTTCTTTTTCATTGATCCATGGGGCTATTCGATCAGATATTCAACCTTGAAGAGAATTATGAATAACAATCGTTCTGAAATCCTCCTCAACTTTATGTTCAATGCAATTAACCGGTTCTTATCCCTAGGATCTGTTGAGGAAACGACAAATAATTTATTCGGATCTGAAGAATGGAAATCGATACTTGGCAAGAAGGGAGTCGAGAGAGAAACAGCCTTACTAAGTCTATACAAGAGCCAATTGAAGAAAATTGCTAAATTCGTTCTTCCATGTAAGGTCGAATTCCCAGGAAAGAAAAGAACGTTCTATTATCTTTTCCACTTAACTAATCATCCCAAAGGCTGCAGCATTATGAAATCCTGTTTCGCAAAGTACACCTTTGGACGGCTCGAATATTTAGGCGAAAGGGGCTCTCAATTAAGACTATTCGAAGCAATTGGAGAGACAAAAATAGAGGACGCAAAAAAACACCTTACAGCCAAATACAATAACTCTAGCAAGAGTTTTTTCGAGATTATTGAGGAAAATATTGATAGTACAAAGTACCTTGAAAACGAATTAAGCAACGCGCTCAAAAAACTCGAATCCCAAGGAAAAATCCATATTCAAAGATTCCCCAAGACAACTGAGAAGACGAAGAGACTAAGGAGTTCTATAAAGGAAGAAGATCTGATCCATTTCAATAAATACCCCGTTGTCAAGAGAAAATCTCTCCTCTATAAAACTAAAGTCGAGTACGGAAATTTCACGATAAATCATGTGCTCGGATGCGCACACGGATGTAATTACCCATGCTACGCACGGATGCTTGCTATCAAATACGGCCAGATAAAAAATTATGAAGACTGGATGCACCCTAGAGTAGTGGCAAACGCTCTAGAATTACTAGATAAAGAAATTCCAAAATACAAAAAAGAAATCGATTTCGTTCATCTGTCTTTTACAACCGATCCTTTTATGTACGATATGCTAAACAAAAGAACTTATCCACATATAAAAGAACTAACACTTAAAATACTTGAAAAGCTTAACAGCAATGGAATTAAGTGTACAGTTTTGACTAAAGGATTATATCCAAAAGTCTTGGCATCAAACAGAAGATTCAGCAAGGAAAATGAATATGGAATAACGCTTGTCTCTCTTAATAAGAGTTTTAAAAAAGATTATGAGCCTTACTCTTCACCATTTGATTTACGAATCGACCACCTCAAATACCTTAATGACAAAGGACTCAAAACTTGGGTAAGCATAGAACCCTACCCCACTCCAAACATCGTGAAACAGGATTTAGATAAGATTTTGGGAAAAATATCTTTTGTAGACAAAATTATCTTTGGAAAAATGAACTATAACGTACATTCGAATAAATTTAGCAATAATAAACAATTCTACAAAGAGTGTGCCGAAAAAGTTATAAATTTCTGCAATGAAAACGGAATAAAATATCACATCAAAGAAGGCACTCCATACAGCACAGATCAAACAAGAATAATATTCAAAGAAGGTAATTAATATGCCAATTCCTAAAGAGATCATAGACAATAGTGAAGGAAACAAATTAGTTACTTTCTTAAATGAAATCTTAAAAGAAAATTCTAATACAAACTTCGACATAGCTACTGCTTTCTTTAACATCCAAGCTTATGCAATGGTTAAAGACAATTTAAATGACTTAAAACGCTTCAGACTTCTATTAGGAAGGCCCCCCGAAATAGTAAGTGAAAAAACTCTTGGTGATGAACTACTGGAAATTGTTAAAGAAGAAATTGAAGGATTTGATCTTACCAAAGAGAAAGAAATTACGGTTAAGGATTTTATAGAGTTTTTAAAAAAAGAGAATGTTGAAGTTAGATTGTTTGAAAAGTTTCTTCATGGAAAAGCCTACATTCTTGATAACCTCATAATTATTGGTTCATCAAATTTCACATCTGCAGGTCTTACTAGATATGGAGAGCTCAATTCTGTTTCCTTGAAATCCCAGAGCGAATATACACGCAAAGAATGGTTTGAAAAGTTCTGGAATGAATCAAGAGATTTTAAAAATGAATTAATAGAACTCCTGGAAAATTCCAGGTTTGGCAGCAAAGAGTATCTTCCCTATGAAATTTATATAAAGGCTCTTTATGAACTTCAAAAAGATGACATTAAGGCTGAGAAAAAGGAGAAAAAGGAACCGGGATTACCACCAACAAAAGTCAATTTAGCTGAATTTCAAGAAGATGCTATTCCAAGAATAAAATCAAGATTAGACAAATATGGAAGCATTTTAGTCGCTGACTCCGTGGGTTTGGGAAAGACCTGGATTGCGAAAAAGGTCTTGGAATTAATAGGATACTATGAAAGAAAAGCCATACTAGTGATATGTCCGGCCCAATTACGTGAAATGTGGCGTGGGGAATTAAAAAAGATAAACGTATCTGAAAATATACTTTCCCAAGAGGAACTCGCGACAAAAGATTTCCTCATGAAGGCACGAAAAAGTGTCGGTGGAAGATTAGAAGATATAGAATTAATCGTTATAGATGAAAGCCATAATTTTAGAAACCCTTTATCGAATCGATGGGAGAATTTCTTTACTTTGGTTAATGACTTTATTTCCAAAAAAGGCAAAAGCCCTTTCATAATATTTTTAACAGCGACCCCTATAAACAACACAATCTGGGATTTGTATTGGCAAATTATGCTATTGGTTTCGATGGATAGAAGAGCTTTCATAAAGGAAAACATGCCGGATTTGTTCGAATTCTTCAAAGATGTGGATAGAAAAGAGGACCCCTCTTTATTAAATGATCTTCTTAACGAAATTTCAATCAGAAGAACCAGGGATTATATAAAGAAAAATTATCCAGATGCATACATTGAAGTTGAAGGGAAAAAGCAAATAATAATTTTCCCAGAAAGAGAACTGGACAACATCAGTTATGAACTGGATAAAGCCTACAGAGGCATGTATAGATGGATCTCCAATATAATTACAGAAAAACTGACCATGGCTTATTACAGGTTACTTAAATATAAAAAGGAGGAGAAACTTGCACCTGAAGAAGAGCTCGCCTTAGGTCGCATGATGGCTTTGGAGGGAATATTCAGGACTATTCTGCTTAAAAGATTAGAAAGTAGTGTCCAAGCATTCAGAATGAGCGTTTCCAATCATATAAAGTTCCTAAATAAGCTTAAGAAATATATGCTCCAAGGCAAACTGCTTACCAAACAATCTTTCAACAAATATGTGATGCGTGCAGATGAGGAATTAGAAGATTTTGTAGAAGAGTTGGATAAATTCAAATTAGCAGATTACAAAAAAGAAGATTTATTAATAGATGTTAATAAAGACATTAATTTATTGAATAAGATCTTAGAAAAGATAAAAGATATCTCACCTGAAGAAGATGCAAAACTAAAGGTATTAAAAGAAAAGCTCCTTGACTTGTCAAAAAAGCGACAAGTTATTGTCTTCACATATTATACAGACACACTTGACTACATTTACGAAAATGTTCTTAAAACTAAACAATTCTCAAAGTTAAAGCTCGAAAAAATATCAGGAAGAACAGGAACAAAGACGAGGGAAAGAATTGTAAAAGACTTTATGAATAAAAAAGTCGATATTCTGATGAGTACAGATGTATTATCTGAGGGGATGAATCTTCAATCCGCACAGATGGTAATAAATTATGATTTGCACTGGAACCCTACCAGAATGATACAAAGGGCGGGGAGGATTGATAGAATAGGATCTTCTTACAAAACCATTTATGTCTATAATTTCTTCCCTGAAAATGAATTAGAAGAATTATTAAGGCTAGTCCAAATTTTGCAAAATAAAATAATTGGCATTGATAAATCCGTTGGTTTAGACCAGACAATACTTGGAGAAGAAATACATCCAAAGGTATTCGGAATTATTAGAAGAATAATAAAGAAAGACTCAACTGTCCTCCAAGAACTGGAAAGGGATGTCTTTGGAGGGGGAGAAAAATTTTATCAGCCACTTAAAGACTTCTTAGAAAAGAAGGGAATGCAAGATTTAGAAAGAATTCCATACGGCGTTTTTAGTGGACTTAAAAAGAATAGAATCTCAGGTATATTCTTCTACTATAAATATGGAAAAGATTTCCATTTTTGGTATTTATTCGATGTCGTTAACAATCGGCTTTTAAAGAACAAAACTCAAATTATAGATTTTATTGCCTGCCCTTCAAATGAGAAAAGATTTATTCCAAATTTCTTTGATAAAATTTATGAAATAAATAGCTCGATCATACAAGATATCAAAAAATCCTATAAAGAAATAGAACAAAAGGAAACAGTTGATACCACTTTGGTAGAATTAAGCCGTGATAGAAGCACAAAATTTGTAAGCAAGATTATTAGAGAAATAGAACATGAAATTGATGATTATATAATTGAATTCCCAGAAGAAAAACACATAGAGGAATTTTGGGAACCTGTTAAAAATAAACTCATTTCAATCCCTTATACAAAGAAAAGACTGAGCGATCTAAGGAAAAAATGGCGTGGCTACAAGAAGGATAAGAATTGGAAAAAATTAATCAAAAAGCTCAATGATTTTGTCTGGGAAAAGGGAATTAAAGTTAAAGCACCAATAGAACCCTTTGATAGCAATAAACTGAAGCTAATAGTCGCTGATCTAATTTCTTAAGTCTCATTTACTTCAAATAGACAAATATTAAGAATTTTCCTTTACCTAAATTGTCTATCTTATTGAGGAGTTGAATCCGGCTTAAGTCGTTTTTTTTGGAATTGGGATGCCAGCTTAATCCTGGTTTCTACCCGCTTCTATATTTTATTGAAACCTTATTACCTTAATTAATTTATGTCGGAAAGAATCAAGAAACTTCTTTTGTTTTTTCAAATTTGCCTATTGTTTTACCGCAAGCCAAAAAAATGTTCACGAACATCTTGATAAAATTGTGTTCTAGATTGATCTGGAGGAAACATTTGTAATAAAGTGTATGGATAATATCCTGACAATCCTATTAGAATTTTACGACGATATTTGCTCTTATTCATAGCCTTTTTAAAAAATTCAATAGGTTGAGGTGAAATAATGTAGATTTTAAGGTCGTGTTTTTCTACAGCTTCAGAAATAATTCTGTTTATATGATTGTCTCTAAAGCCATACCCTATGATTAATAAACTCCGATTTTGCTGTAGAATGACATCTTTAAAAATTTCAAAATACCATGATAAAAGAGGTTCCTTACTAAGCTGCTTTGCTTTGCCTCGCCCAATTACCATCTGTTGATTACCTGTAGAACTTAGCCAATTTTGTGATCCATGTAGCTTTATATAAAAGAAATTTGAAATGGATAAGATTTTTTCTTTATTAGAATCAATATAATTTTTGGTAGGGAGTTGGGAATAATCTTTTTGTTTTAAAGTCGTATTGAAAAGAGACGAAAACCATTCTTGCTTGTGCTGTATTCCAGGAATTATAGGACGTTGTCCATTGTAATAATGACGTTCAACAAAGATGTCTTGATTAATAGTGAAGAAAAAACCTTTTTTATTTACTCTTGAGAATATATCAATAAGTTTTTGAACTTTGTAAATGTTTACTGGATATGGGCTATCTGGTCTAAATCCCCAATTTCTAACAATATTATCTAGTTTCTCATAAGCAGCGGCAACTGCTAGCCTTATTGCACTCTTCTCGTTTTCATCGTAATCGCTTTCCATTATAGAGTAATAAGTTGATTCGTAATCAATATTTTTTAACAGCATATTCTTAACCCTTGGTTCAGCTTGAACCTGTTCATGATTGAATATTAAATACCACATTCCTTTTGCCAAAGGGGCGCCAAAATTATGAGTAAATCCAGCACCTGTGAATAAGATTTTTTCGGTCTCCAAACAAATCACTCCTTTATTATAAAAAATGATTTAATTAGTCTTAAATCTGTCATCTGAGAACTTCCCTTTTCTTTTAATTTCCAATATTATTGACGCCCAAATTCGGCCCAGCCAGGATCGGCTCACAAATCTTTTCAATCTCTTCTATTAAACTCTCTACCTTTGGAGCAATAGGATCAGGATCAAAACCTGCCCAGATTACAGTTTCATATTCTTGGATGTTCTTTATAAGTCTATCATACTCTCTTTCATTCATAGGTAAATGTGTTTTACTTAAGCGAACCCAATAATGACCCAACATAGTCGCTGCGGTATGTATATCCCTTACTATCTTGTTGAGATCATCAAATGGCTTTACCTTATCCCGTCCAAATATGGTCTTGAAGCGATAATGTAAGGCATGGAGTCTATTGAAAGTCTCCTGATACCTCTGGTATCGCTCAAAAACTATATGAGCTCGATCAAAAGCTTCTTTTTCCTCAGGTTTCTCTTCAGGACTTGCCTTACGACTCTGTCCCTCTCCGGACCATGATAACGGATTGCGAATGGCACTTATTTTATCCTTAGCTTCGTAGAAAAGAGTTAAGACTTCTTCTGCAAGTTCGTACTCTTTTCTTCCCTTCATTTCCCTTCGCCATGAACTAATCCCATAGATAGCGACTAATGCAGCTGCTATAACAGCTAAACTTTCTAACACCCGAATAAGTCCTATCATCATTTCGGCTTTATGAACTCCTAATCTGATAAAGAAAATATTATTTAACGTTCACCACAGGGTGGATTTTCTAAATCTCTTATTCTTTGTTCTATTTCCATCCTTCCAGCTTGTTGCAGATCTGGCGTATAGGTTGCTGAATAATAAATTGAACCTGAACAATATCGAGACCAACAATCAGCGCGCTCATGATTGCTAAGTCGGTCTTTTACATCAGCAGCTTCTCCAACATCAAGTACAATCCACTTGTCTCCATTTCTGCACCAGATAACATAAACTCCCGACCTCGACTGCAAAGAATCGGGAGAGACATAGGCTCCATCAAACTGGTAACCCCATCTTTCAAAATTCATAGCATTCACCTCCTTTCTTAATCTGGCAATTCCCCTTACGGTTTTGCAGATTGGCGAAGTCAGCCGAAGGAGTTCCTAACCTTCATTAAAATTATCTCCGCCAATATTTATAAAATAAGAATTTATAGCGTCTATTAACAATTTTCTTCTTTCATTAAGGAAATTATTGAAGTTGCTAACATCCCATAACGATTCATCAATAGGAATAAATTGTGCTCTTAATCTCTCCTCTTCTATATTTTTAAGATACAATTTTGGCGAGGAGTTTAAAATAGATCTGTTCGCTTGTTGGGAAAGAAATGCAATGTTAGCTATGTCATCTATTTCTTGTGTTGTGTAATCACTAGAAGCTTTTAAGACTCCTCTAGGAAAGATGTGATGAAGTTCTAGCTGGTGAGAAGGTCCAACATTTGTAGAACTTAATATTGTCCCTGTAAACCAGTCTTTAGCATTATTTTTTCTGAAGATGACAAATATTAGAGGCAAATAAGGACTTCTTTGATATTTACCAATTATCATTTCTGAAGTTATTTCGAAACCAGCAACTTCGCGTTTGAGATTATTAATAAGTGAAGTAATCGGTTCAGATCCTTTGAGTGCTTTTAAGTCTTGATCTAGTTTCGTTTCTGGACTCCCTGCGAACCTGCCATGAATGTTGGCAACAAAGAACCAGAATAATAGTAATCTTTCTTCTTTCTCCGACAGAGAGCGTTTCTCTGATAGATAGGCGACGAGTGGAACCAAGGAATTTAACGAAGGTACCCAACCTATGGATTCAATCCCAGCATTGTTTTTGAGAAAGTTTATAGTGTAATCAATTCCTTTTTTAGTCTTGTCCCAGAGTTCTTTAAGTTCATCTTGAGATTTTTTCCATAGGCTACCTAGATGTCTAAATCTACTCTGACCTGTTCCTAAAGCGACATAGCATCTCATTAAAAAACGAGGCTCAAAATCAAAATTAACTTGCTCATAGTTTGTGAGGGCCTTTTCAAACTCTTTTACAAGTACCCCTGGCCAACGAAATGCGAGTTGCGCCATTGCCATTTCGGCTTCCCTTAATCTTGTCCCCTTGAAATTTACCCTAATAAATGATTCTGTAATCTCTTCGTAATCATCTGTATGAATTATCATCACAGGATACCTGTAGTCTTTTATTTTTTCTAAACGAGATAATCTTTCCAAATATTCATCGAATTTTCCTTCGTTAACTGTTGGAAATATCTGAGATAATTTATGTTTAAGTTTTATCCAGACTTTGACTGCTCCTTTATTTAACACGTCTTTTACAGAGATCCACAAGGGATTAGCCTTAAGCTTTGCACTAAATAACTGAAATTCCTCTGTTTCCACGTTAAAATATATGTTAATCTCTGGATCTTCAGGATCCATGATCTTCCAAAGCGAGGTAAGCCGCTGTTGTCCATCTAAGATTAAATAGGTAGGGGCTCTACCTTGAAACAATTCTTGTTGTATATCAGGAGGACGTAGATCAGGAAGCTCCTCTGGTTTCCAGAGTAAAATTAAGCCTGAGGGGTATTCCCTATAAAGGGAATCAACCAAATCTCTTGCCTGCGGTCTGTTCCATACATACCCTCTTTGAATTTCTGGTAAACTCAGTTCTCTCCGTTTGAGTTCTTCCAAAAGCACGCTTACTGGTTTATCAGTTCTTTCTAATTTTGCCATAATTTATACCTCCTTTTTTACTTTTAAATATTTTTACCCCCCGAAGTACGATTTGGTATATCTTATTCATGTATGGAGTTCGTTTTTATTCCACTCAATCGGTATATTAGAACTACTCCTAACGCCTAGTTTGAATCTTTATTGCCGAACTTAATACTTCCTGTTTGCTTTTAAATCTATCATATGTAAAATTTGTTCAGATGTCAATTATTTGGTTAGAATAAAATTATCCCCTAACAACCCTTGCAAACTCGGTTTGAACATATTGACTTACTTTAGCTCAATTAAAGTGATTCAAGCGGAAAACCGAAAATAAGGAAAAGGGAAAGTATAGCTTAGATTTTAAAGCTTTATTTAAGATTGATTTAGGTGCAAGACATTATATTTATTCGGAGGACAAATGGAGTCCATGAGAAGATAAAAGTTCCTGTTCATCAAAGAATTTAATTAAGATGTATTCAGAAAACCTTCCTTACAAGCCATTATTTAGAATTGATAGTACTAAAGGGTTTATTTCAGCTAACATAAATAAATATTTTAAAAATATATTGTGCCTTATTTGTGCCACATTTTAATCAAAATGTGCCTAAAAATACCGAAAATAACCGAAACAAAATGAAATGAAAAAACAAGCTAAATTGCGTGTTTTCAATAGATTACTATTATTTTCAGCTATTTAACAAAAATATTAAAATTAGGTCCTGAACCTAGCGCGTCTACCAGTTCCGCCACTTCGGCACTTACTCGATATTTGACTTAATAATATTATATTATTTGCCTTGGTGTCAATAGTCATTGTCCCCTGGGGGAGAAGAGCTCCTTGGTTTTATCAGTATTATATTACTTTTTTCTTTTAATCAAATAGCTTATGATACTTATGCTTTCGTGGGTACTTCCGAACTATTTGGCGTAGACAAAAAGCTGGGATGCCTGGGACTGGAGGATGACAAAATATGCTTTATAGGAATTAAAGGAAAGGAGGGATGAGGTAAAAAATACCAACTCAGATAATATCTAAAAAATAAAAAGTGTTAGCTCATTTGCTTTCCAAAACTAAAGTTCCTCCTTTTTTACTTGAAGTTTTTACTTTCATCTGGAACTTAAATCGATGCCCTCCTAATGTCAACAACTAAGATACTCAAAAACATGATGAACCGGCTACGTAAGGGGTATATAACGCCGTAGTAAGGATATGATAAATGCCTTACAATAACTATCAGCTAATTGCTTTAAAATCATGTAGTTAAGCAATTATAACCTCTAGTTAAGAAATTATAACCTCTTAAAAGATATTTAGACGCCTTACAATAATTATCAGCTAATTGTTTTAAAGTCATATACTTATGAAATTATAGCCTCTAAATTTTACCTAACAAATTAATTTTGTAATAATTTGACAAATTCTTATTTTTCATATAAATAATAGAAAGGATTACTTACAATATTGATAGTTTTGAATTTTTCTAGGATGTGGCTCATGTACAAGCCAAAATTAAAAACAAAAAAAGTTACATTCCATTCCTTTAAATCTTCCTATGATCTTCCAGGTTTAATTTTAAAATGGTTAGAAGTTATCAAGAAAATTATATCAATAATATTCATTACTATCCTTTTGATTTTATTTATAATTAATCTAGTTTCAGATCGCCATTTCCTTTTTTCCATAGTTCAAGAGATTATTAGATCAGTTATTAAACTCAAATTTTGAGATAAAATCTTATTGTACATAGCAACTTTCTTTTTTCATTATGAGAATTTCCCTTAACCCTGATCTTATTTCTGAGACGATAATTTTCTCTGCCGCCTTTTTTCACTTTTGGAGTCTTAGATGCCTTGTATTCTGAGCTTTTTCTCGCTTTATATATGTCCAATAATGTTTTTTTATTATTATCCTAAATTTTATTTATCTTCCTAGATATTTGATTTAGCTATGCTATTACTAATGAATGATTTTGAATTTGGAATTCAAACATTTTAAGCACTTCTTCCAGAATAATCTCTATATGGAAGAATAGAAGGAGAAAAATTACATTATGCCTCATCCTCGAGGGTTAATTCATTTTTTAAAACAATGATATTTTATGCGGAGACCAAATGGAGTCCATGAGAAGCCAAAACTATCCTCCCTAGTCTGAAACTGACTGAATTAAATCTGAGGCTCAAAAGTCTACGAAGCTTATAGCTGAATAAAAAAATATACTAATCCATTAATTTCGGTCAGTAATTCGGTCAGTAAAATGTCACTAAAAATGACTTAATCTGACATAATCTGACTTAAAAGACCGAAAAAATAAAATAACCCTAATTTGTTGATCTTGATGCAAAAGCTGACAAATATTGGCGGGGCCGACGAGACTCGAACTCCTGCCCTCCAGCGTGACAGACCAGCTGTCCTTTCAACTTTGCCAAGTTGTTCCCTGAAATGACTTAAATAAAAACCGTGTCACTAACTGTGTCACCAGATGGTGCAGTTTCATACAATTAATCCACATAATTGAAATAATCCACTGGTACTATTTCTTATGAGAAATGGTTGATTTTCAGTAAGTTACTGGTTTTATGTGCTTTACGGAAGGGTTTTACTTTTTCTTCTTAACGGATTTTAGGTCCCTTGCATATGTCAATTCTGCGAGCTTGTTATTGCGGTTTGTG
>JABXJU010000238.1 GCA_013375405.1 Candidatus Helarchaeota archaeon | reverse complement strand
TTTACTACTGTAGACTTTATATCCTGATACTATAATCATATCTTTGACACGATCTACGATTTTAAAATATCCATCCTCATCCATTACTGCTACATCACCTGTATGAAACCAGCCATCTTTGTCAAACACTTTTTTATTTTCTTCTGGTTTATTCAAATAACCTTTCATTACTTGAGGTCCTTTGACTATAATTTCACCAGCTTCTCCAAGAGGTATATCTTGATTGCTTGCAGGATTAACTAAACGAATTTGTGTATTTGAAATAGGCAATCCAACTTTGCCCAGCTTCTTTTTTCCGAATCTTGGATTCATTATAGTAAGGGGGGAGGTTTCAGTTTGTCCATAAACTTCAATTAATTTATCCTTTCCAATAGCATCTTCTAATTCATTAATGGATTCAACAGGAAATGGAGATGCCGAAGATATAGCGAAATCGAGGTTTGAAAAATCAATTATCTTAAATTTAGGGTTTTTCAAAAGCATTTGGTATAAGCTAGGGACATTAACGAGCATAGAAGGGGAGAATTTCTTGAGTTCTTTGCAAATCCGCTTTGTATCTCTTGGATCTGGGATTAACAGCTGTGTATTTCCTTGATAGAGACACATGTTACAAAAAGTTAAACCAGCGATATGGAAGAAGGGGAAACCGCTGAGTGCTACATCTTTACCACGATCTAGTTGAAGCCATGTAGACATTTGTATAATATTGCTGCAGACATTCCGATTTGTGAGGATACTACCTTTCGGAAAGCCAGTTGTCCCACCAGTATACATCAAAACACATGTTGAATCAGGATTTACCTTCCTGATTTCAAAGGATGTTGAATAATTCTTTAAGATATCCATGAATTTAATAACGGTCTTATTCGGGAGAGATTTTACCTTACCAGATGGTAATTTCCTAAGTAGTTTACCAAGGATTCTTTTCCAAGCAGGAAGAAAATCCCCAAGATTTGTTGCGACAATTAATTTTAAGTTAGGAAGATATTCAGCGATATATTTAATTCTAGCGGCGAATGCAGCATCTACAACTACTACTGCTTTGGCATTAGCATCCTTCAACTGATATTCAAGTTCTTCTTCACTGAAGAGAGGCGATAAACCAGTTGAAACACATCCTGCCTTTAATACTCCAATATAGGTAATGAGATATTGTGGAGTATTAACAAGGGAAATCCCGACCACATCACCAGGCTCAAGTCCGTTCTCTACAAGCATGTTTGCGAACTGATTTGAATATTTATCGAGGTCGGCAAAGGTCATATCCACTCCTAAGAAGTGTGCGCTTAATTTATCAGGAAAATCTTTGAATACTAGTAGAAATAAGTCCATCAAAGTAGTTTCAAATAATTCAGGGTCTATATCAGCGGAAACTCTTTCATCATAACTTCTTAACCATGGTCTTGATTCATAACTCAAATAACCAACTCCTTATAGCTTGAAATTAATTCGTTTTTCAATCTTGTTATTTTCTTGTAATTGTTCTTGGCAACATTAATAGGGAAAATAACTCTTAATTAGGTTTCGTACAGATGCGTATTCTCGTATATCAAAAGTAAATTGTACGGTTTGGAAAGTTTGATTAAGATTTTTTATTTGTTTAATTAGTTTTTCAACCTGCCGATTTTCTTGGATGCAATCTGTAATAATATCGGCAATAACTTTCATTTCGGGCTCTTTCATTCCCAAGCGTGTCACCTCTGAAGTACCAAATCGGAGTAGAGCGTCAGTCATTATTCCGATAGATTCTAGTTTATTTTTAATTTTAAAAGCGGTTTGTTGCGGATAATCTAATAAGACTTGATGGGATTGAGTGAATCCAACTTTATCCCCTTTCACAGGTAGGCCTTTATAGTGAAATTGTTTAGCAAGTGCTTGGCTATTTTTCACGATCTGAGCGGCATAATCTTTTCCAAATTCTAAAAGTTCTAAAGATGCTATTGCTAATGCCCCTATTCTATTAGGGTGCATATTATCGACCAGAATGTGGGATCCTTGCGTGAATCCACCAAAACGTTCTACTTTCTTGAAAATCTTTTGATTGTTGGATACAAGAAGACCACCTTGGGGACCAAAGAACGATTTATGCGTGCTTCCCAGAAGTATATCTGCGCCTTCGCCTAGAGGATCTTGAAATTGTTTACCCGCAATGAGCCCTAATACATGGGAACCATCGAAAACTATTGGTATTTTCAGTGAATGTTCTTCCATCATCTTATTGAACGCTTGTACTGGATGAGGATGCGTGAAAACGGACTGACCGAGCATAATAATTGAAGGAGGCGTTTGAAGTAGAGGATTTCTACTAAGATCAACGTCAATAGTACGAGTGGTGTGATTAAATGGTAGTTTAAGTCCCACACGATTGAAAGCTCGAAGATTTAAGGGATATCCCCCATCTTCTCCAAAAACTTTGGCAACACGATCTTCTGGTTTGGTGAGTCCAAGCATTGCAGCTAAGACTGCCAAATTCCCAGAGAGAGGAGTTATTAATACATAGACTGCTTGAAAAAGTTCCTGAATTAATTTTTTGCAAAGATCCATTATTCGCCGAATGCTGCCTGTTCCCCCATATAATTCAGCAGAATAACGATGAGCTAAATCACTTGCCATCATGACTCGAACGAGTGGCGACGTCCGGTTCTCACTTGCAATCATATTAATGGCATTAGCACGTAACTGTTCATGCTCCAAAAGGTTATTAATTAATTGTTCCATGGAAGATTCCTTGCCATTAATAATTATTCATAAAATTATTCTTTGATTTATTCTAAGTTATCTCAATAATCTTATCAATTTTTTTAGTTAATTTAATGGTTTTTTTAATCAAATTAATAATTTTAAGATAATATATAATGTCTTCTTTACTCATCGTTCTATCTTTCCGATCCTTCAACCATTTATGACAAACTTGATATTTTCCTATTTTAAATTCCCATTCATCTTTATCGATTCCGAAAAACCATTTATTTGGGTTAATAAATATATATTTATTATTATATTTGGGGAAACCTCGCTCAATTTTATCATTTTTTTTGATATTTGTCGTTATTTCAGGATTTCGTTCTAAATCCTCTGGATACTGGTGGATGGTGATTAATTCTTTTCCCAACTTCACTAGTTGCGTAAATAATTTTTGGTTTTTTATGAAGGGGATGCGAGGGAAATCTCTTTTCAAGAATTTTGAATAACGTGATCTATATTGATTTGAAGACAATATGGCATATATATAAGCCAATGGTTCGATAGATTCCAGATTTTGAACGTCTAAACCCATAGCATTTACATAGTTGAGGTATAATGGAGTCAAATTCCAGTTTTTTTCCCCATTAAGAAATTTTCTGAGGAGGGGGAATACATAACAGTTGACAGAACTTGTATTGGAGAGATATATTACGTCTATAAATAGCTTGGAGACAAAGACATGTGAAAATTGGGCATCTTTAACGATGCGTGAGCATAAAAGCATGAGATTATTTTGACATTGTTGCTTTAGTTGTTGAACGGGGCGTGTCCATATTTGAGGGTCGTAGTAGGTCCATCTGATATCCAATGGGCGATAGTTATATTTTTCAAATTTTGAAGGGTCAATCGAAAAATCATCTATAACACGTAATAATTTCTGTTTAGCTTCTGTTAATTTTCCAATCTTTTTACTCATCTTGATTTTTTCACAGATATCTGTTAATTTATCAGCAACTTCATCTTGGTCAAAGCTAATTAATAAATTGTCATCACCTGGTTTTCCCCCGACATTGTAAAATTCAAAAATCTCCGTTAGGCTGTGGAACTTCTGGTATTCAGAATCAGATGGTAGATCTAAAGGATTTATGAAGGGTGCGCCGGGCGTAATATTTGATAAATCAGCCCATGAAATTGTCGATATATTATTTTTAATAAGCCATTCATATTTATCCTCTTTAGTGCCAAATAGATCATAGTGATAGATTCTTTTACGTTTACTTTTTGGGTTTTTCAGGAAAAACGCAATGCATACTCCTTGTTTAATTCCAAAGATATTTTCATCTTTGATTCCTGAAGGAATGTTTTCATGTATAATTTTGCTACCATGGAGATCAAGGATATAGATGGAGTCAAAAACCTTCATAAGTTCTTCTCTCATACCTCGATGGATGATTCCAGTGAGGTATGTGTGATTAGTTATCAGTCCAATGATACCCCAGCCAGCTCGCTCTATAAATTCCTGAGAGATTCTAATAAATTTGATGTAATCATCAGAGAGTGGCTGAATATTCTTTTCATCCCGAACTGCCCGTTTATAGGAATCCATTAGATTTTTTATGTATGTTCCTGTGTTTTTTGATGATCTTGAATACGGAGGATTCCCAATAACGACTGTAATGTGGTTTGATGTTTTTATATCCTCAGCTAGAATATCCTCTCGTGATATATTTTCTAATTTTGAAGGCGATTTTGAATTTACTCCGGCTTCTAATGTATTCGTTAGAAAAAGTTTTAACCTTTGATTTGTAGAGAAATCATACCCTGTTTCTCTTAGTAAAAATCCTACTTTTAAATGAGCTAGGGAATATGGCGCTGATAACAATTCAAAGCCAAATAATTGTTCTAATAAGTGCTTAGAAACATAATCATTCCACTTTAAACTCAATTGTTCCTTATCCAAATCTTCATTATTCTTCTCAAAGATTGATTTGATTTCTCTGATAATAAATTCTAAAAAGGTGCCGGTCCCTACTGCAGGATCGAGGATCTGAACTTTTGCATCAGTTAATCCTTTTGAACAGTCAAGTTCTGTCCGAAGTAAATAATCGGTTGATTTAACCATAAAATTTACAACGGGATTAGGAGTATGAAATATACCTCTTCTGATCTTCTGTTGAGAGTCATAAACCTCCAAGAATAATTCATAAAAATAAGTAATTAAATCAATTTCATGCCTATAGTTTGTAAAATCTCTTGTAATTGCTTCAAAATCACAATCTTTCAGCAATTCAATTATTTCAACAACTCCAAATTCTTTAAGAACAACTCTAGCTAGATCAGCATTGTATGGCTGGAAAGTATTCTGAATTAGAGATTTTAAAATTGGGTGAGAAGAATACATTGTTGAAAGATTTTCGGGAGAAAGAGGTGCCCCTTGAATTGCTCTGATAAATAAAAGAGTACATATGGTTGTTTGAACATATATTTCTGCAAAACTATTGAAATTCAGATTACTGATTAAATTTTTTTTCATATTTTCAAAAATTAAATGTAGTGAGCCATTTTGTGGTTCATTTTTAAAAATTAGTTTGACTTTTTGCCTGAATTTCTTTGCTAGCCGGGCTATTTCTCTAAATAATTGTGGTGCGGTCAATATTTTCTTTTTTATTTTAGAGTGAATAAGAGAAGAGCTATTATTTTGCAGGTTATTACCTTCTTAGGAGCTATTTTTCATCCATAAGTCTCTAAGTCCTGAGATATTAGCAATAAATCCACAAATTTGCTAATAAGATTTTAAAATGAAACCTATAAAAGTTAAGAAGTTGTTTAATTTGAAAGATTAAAAGTGTATAAGTCAAATGAATTATTTGAGAATTGGTGATAAATGATGAGCAATGAGAAAAAAAAGGAGCGAAAAATTGATCAGGAAGCATTGAAGAAAAATTACGAAACTTGTGGGGATTATTTGAACCGTATGAAATTAGAAGATATGGAAAAAGATCCTAAAACTAATAGTTATACGATTCCCCTTACATTTACCTTTCCAGATGATTTTGAAATTAAATTAAAAACTATTTTTCGGGTTACTGATAGGTTTCTAATGGCGAAATGTCTCTTGCTGTTTTATAAGGACATAAACCGCTCAATTGATATAGATTTAAAAATGAATACCCTTCTATTACGAGCTAATTTCGAATTATTTGATGTGACATACAGTTTAGATGATCAAAACAACGTCTATGTCGAGATGGATATTATACCAACAGCAAATTATGAGGCATTCGAGGACGAATTGAAGGGACTTTTCTTTGGAATTGAATACTTTTTCAATAAGATATTGTCTGAAGTATTTGAGGAGATTAAACGCGTGGATACCTATAAACGGTATGTCTCCTAGCTCCAAATTTTTTAAACTGACTTGTTTTTCTGAATAGATCGGAA
>JABXJU010000237.1 GCA_013375405.1 Candidatus Helarchaeota archaeon | reverse complement strand
TATGGTACCATTGCCCTGCCTTATCATTGAATACCAAGGACACGTTATGTGCCCCTACCCCCAAACTTTGTCCACTTACATTATAATCCACTTGTACCTGCCCACTCCATGGTTGCCAAGCCGTTTCCTGAGTTCCATTTTTAAATATCGCATAATTTAAGGTAGAACCATTTGTGTAATCCATATTTCTGTTAGGGTAGTATCCCGGCGCCCAGGAGTAATCGATGGCATCCAAATAATGGTAATAATCTCCATTAGCACTCGCGGTTGAAAAATGCATTCTATTAATTCCACTAATGGGGGCAATTCGAAACCCATAACTGTATCCAGACCCGTATTGCGTCTCATCTACTTTTACTTGCCACCCCGGACCGTTCCAATCTACTTTAAGATGATAGAAAATATCATTTGAGATGGGACAAATAACATGGGGCGACCCATCATTATAATTGAGGTTTCCATTATCCAAATACATGTAAATTGCAAAATTTAGGTCTTCATAGAGGTACATTCGAAGATACTTTGAACTACCGGAGGTTTGAATGTAATACTCTATTGTACCCGCCGGTTGATTAGAGTAGGTATCTTCTAATTGCCAATACTCCCCGGAAATAGTTCCACCATCATAACCCTCTAGAACGTTTTTATGCCCATCCTTCTCGGCAATAACGTTAAGTGTACAAGTGGGCCCTTCAAACACACTCAAACCAGCAGGATTACTTCCCACGGTATCCCCCGTAAAACTGTAGGCTCCAAAATAATCACGAGACCCCTCATCCGTAAGTGTCCAGGAAATAGTATGATTAGTCGGACCGTCCTCGAGTTCTATATTAGGAGGATGGGTAACGCTAATCGATGAACCACTGATTGGATCATTGATATTTTCAATTAAGTTCGCATTCGATTGATTAATTCCAGTCGCGAAGATAAGAAGACCACTAGTAATAAAAATAGTCAATAAAAGAAGACTACACATCCATTTTTTTTTCATACTGAACACCTATCAAGAAAAAAGGAATTATTTAAGGAAACCCCGTTCCTTTTCTCATTTCCTTGTGTTATACCACAATCAATTAAATGAAAAAAATGCATATAAGTTGAGGGGGGGCAATTCTCGTAATGAGAAGAAGTAAATTTTATATTAATTAATTACAATTTTTTTAAAATAGAGTGGATGATAGAAAAATTTTTTAGTTAATCCCTAATTTCCCAGGATTTAAGATACCATTTGGGTCCAAAGTATGTTTAATTCTTTTGAGCAACTGAACGAAGTTGGGGTCTGCACGATCCATCAATATTTTGGCAACCCAAGGCGGCATTTTATAGGGGATGCCTCCAATATCTAAAATCATTTCAACCAATTCTTTACACAAAGCAGTAACTTCTTGGATATCCTGTTTGCTGGATTTATTGAAGGGAATTAAAAAGCGTTGAACTCCATAATGGCCATACTTCATTGGTCTGTGAAGTACACCTGGAACTCGGTCATATTTTTTATGGATTTCAATTCCTCGGAGACAGCCTTCCAACCAACGTGAAAGGGGCACATATGTACCCACCCAGGTTAGTCCTCCTTCATTTAATAACCCAGGGATTTGAACTGGTAGATTTATAGGCGTCAACATTTCTTGCCCCATCTCCCCGTAATCTTCGGGTCGCAGGAGAACCAGATTCGCATCTTCTTCTTTATTGGTTTCATTCACTAATTTCACCAAGTGTTTATACTTCGCTTTTAGGGCATCTTCTGAACATCCCCAGAGGGTGCAAAGATTGGCGAAATACAATCCTTCGTATTTAGGAGCGAGTCCCATCATTGAAATTAATTCATTGAGTTTTTCCATTGGGAGAATGCCTTTGGCTATAGCTGTATTTAACAGCCCGCCTCCCATTTCTTGGCAAATTTGAGCACGACATAACTTGAAAATCAAAGTGGAATAAATTTCTGCAGGATCCGTTGAAAAAATCATGCAATGTGTCTGAAAAGCAGGTTTAGGCCAAAGTGAAACGCCGCATTTCGTTACAATTCCAGTTGTTCCCTGAAATCCAACGAAAAGTCCAAGTAGATCCGGTAATGGGGCTCGGGACATCCAATAGGGCGATATTGCACACGATCCAACCCGTGTTATTTCGCCCGTAGGAAGAACAACTTCCAATCCATTGATATACTCGTTCATGCTCCCATATTTATGAGAAAGATTGCCGAGCCCGTGAAGGAGGGCATTCACTGCCACGGAGGAATATGGTGGGGCGAAAGGAAATGAATACTCGAATTCAGTCAATTCCTCCTCGAGTAATTTTCGGAGATGTCCGAATGTGAATCCAGGTTCCACTACAACATACATTTCATCCCGGTTAATTTCTATCACTTTACTCATACGCTTGAAATCTATTATTATTCCATGACTATAGGGAATGGTTAAGCCTCCGACATTTGACCCTGCAACAAATGGCGTGAGAGGGATTTTCAGTTCATTTGCTAGTTTCACGACTTTTTGAACTTGTTCAACTGTTTCAGGCATGACGACATAATCTGGCGTGGATGGAGGGTTTTCTGTCATATCTTGCGAATAAATATAGAGTTCCTCAGGCCGATTTGAGACAAATCCCTCTCCAAAAATATCATTTAATTTCTCTAATACATTCATTTGGATAACAACCTAGACGTCAAAATCCGTGATATCTGACATTGATTCGATTATTTTTATCAGTTCCGTGGTGGCTGGCATATAGCGCATTAATCGCGGAAGTGGCCCTTTAATAGTTATTTGCTTGCGTTGCACTGCATCCATAAAATTCAATTCACCTTTAATAATTTGTAACCAGATATCCTTAGTTCCTTCCATCGTAAATTCAGAATTGGGATTGAGTCCTTCTTTTAAGTTTTCTGGTTTTCCATTATTGGCTATCCAATTAAACGCAATTGCTGGATCCATATCAGGGACATGTATTGTGAATGACGTATTGAGCCCTTCTGCGAATTCTAAGTAATCTTCGTTCGAATTACATCGTTTGGCGAACTCCTGCGCCCATTCCATCGATCCCAGCTTCAATTTTTTAGACATACTACAACCTCATTAAATTAATCAATTAATAATACATCCAATTTTGCTTTAAAATAACTTTTTCTAAAAAATTTATTGTAAGAGCGATAAATCAACTTTTTTTCGCCTTTTAAATCCCCCTTTTGGATAGGGGTGATCGGTTTTATAGAATTCTCTCATATATTCACCAAGGGGGACTTCTCTCGGCTTGAAATGTTCAGGATCTCCTGGCTCAATGGTTATTTTCTCATATCTTCTTGTCCCAAGTCCTACCTTTTCGCCGATCTTTAACTGAATTTCTGTTGAAATGCCCATCAGAGATGACCCAATTTGGAACTTTTCATCTCCTGCTTTACCTACACCATATTCGTCCGCTTGGGAATTGGGGATTGCTGCAATTTCAGTCGCCATATCTACGCACATCGCATCGATCGCCACGGGATCAAGGGATGCACACACTCCCAAGTTAGGAATCATCGGGACATCAGCCCAAGGAACACAATCGCACCACGGAGTAATATCGATTGCAAAATTAATGAACCCAACTTTTCCCTTGTCCTTAGTTTTCATACAAGCTAGTGCAGAATCTGCAATAGCAGCACTTGTTACTTCAAAATAACCGTCCGGGATCATAAACACTCCGCAAGATAATGTCTTTAGCATATGACATGTACAACCTAAACAGAGTAAACTATTCCACTCAATTGTATCTTCTGTAATGGTGATAGCACCTTCGGGACATGCATTTTTACAGTATATCGCCTTTTTGCATTTCAAACCTTTGCACAATTTTGGTCTAAATGTCGAATTTTGTAATCCATAAGTTGGATGCCCTCCTAAATGCAGGTTATATTTCCCGCGTTTGGATGCACCACCGACTCCAATATTTTTAATAGAACCTCCAATGGTTGCAATCGGATGCCCTTTAAAATGTGTCAGGGCAATCAAAGCATCTGCTTCTGCGATTTCCCGTGCGATGTACTGTTCTTGCAGGATAAATCCTTCTGGCAAATCTATTCGAATATCATCCGTTCCTATAGACCCATCTGCAATAACAATAGGACATCCCATAGTTTGAGGGGAAAACCCATTCATTCCAGCTGTATAAAGATAATCTTTTGCTGTGACTCGATTCACATATTCATGATATGGAAGAGTTGTGGTATCAGTCACGAAGGGTTTTCCGCCTAGGGCTTTAATTTTGTCCACAATTACACGAACTAGCACAGGTCGGAGATAACTGGTATTATAATATTCACCCATATGTAATTTTACTGCAACGCTATCCCCTTTGTCAATACAGTTTTCTAACCCTCCTTGTTCGAATAACCACACGGCTTTTGCTGCTAGACTCGTTTCTAAGCTCATTGCGCGTGCATGCATGAAATAAACTTTTGATACCATTCTGATCACATCCAATGTCATAAGCGAAAATTAATTAAAATGATTCTAAATGTTGTTATAAATTGAATTAATATATTTTATTTTAAATATCTAATCGAAAGAATATAAAAATGGGAATAAAAATGCCAGAAGAATATGATGTCATCATAATTGGTAGTGGTGTGGGTGGTACAGGTATTGGATCGATATTAGCCCATGCCGGATTAAAGACGCTCATCTTAGAACGCAACGAACGTTTAGGAGGCGCATGCAGTTCGTATATAAAAGAGGGATTTACTATTGATGTAGCATGTCATTATTTCTCACACTGTATGAAAGGACGATTTGGTAAAATTTTGAAACGAAGTGGGCTGGTTTATAAAAAGGATGGAAAACTTGGTTCTGATTATATACAATTCAATAGTGATCTCGCCTCCAAGGGCCGTGTAAAATTCAAAGGGCGCCCTGGGTATAGTCAAATGGGTTTTTCTACACAATCTTCCTCAAAATCTACTCCAAAACCCGCAGAATCCAGCGATCTCGATGAAAAAAAGACTGGGTTTAAGAAGGCTGAACAGAAAGAACTCATCAGCGTTATTGGAAATATGCTGCAAATGTCGAAGAAAAAAATACGAGAACTAGCAGCACGCGAGATAGACTTAAAATCTTGGGTAAATGAAATTACAACGAATAAAAAGGTTCATGATTTTGTAGCCATGATGTGCGGCACTTTCTTTACTATCCCTCCACGTCTATCAAGTGCTTCAGAATATATCATTTGCCTTCAAGAAACCGTATTTTCAAATGATACTGGCTATCCGATTGGAGGCTCAATAGCAATTCCCACTGCGTTTGCCCAAGGCGTTTTGAAAAATGGTGGGGATGTTAGGACCAATGCAAATGTTACAAAAATCATCATTGAAAACAATCGGGCCTCTGGAGTCATCGCCAATGATGAAGAAATCCGAGGAAAAATTATCGTGAGCAATGCGGGTATAAAGCAAACGGTCCTACGTTTGGTAGGTGAAAGTTATTTTGAGAAAAGTTATGTGCAGCGAGTCAAGGATCTGATGCCCTCATATTCAGCAATAGCCTATAAATTTGCTTTGAGTAAACCTCTAATTAAAGAAGATTTCGCATTCGTCCAATTAACACAAACGAAATTTGGACCTTTAGCTGATAAAGGTGAGGAAAAAAAAGCTCCCATGGCTGCAAGTTATCTTATGCCTATCCCTTCAAATATGGATCCAAATCTTGCGCCTCCCGATAAACAACTCATCATTGTTGGGACAGCGGCCCCTCCTTTCGTTAAGAATTGGAAGCGTTGGGCTGATATTTACTATCAAGATATTCTCTCATTCTACCCAGAATTAGAAGATCTAGTGGAATTTGTTGATATAACAACACCGGTAGATATCACAAATTATATTGGCAAAGCTGGAGGACCTGTTGAGGGAACTGCTCTAACCCCTTCTCAATCTGGAAAACGTAGAATATCTTCTGAATTGCCTATTGAGGATCTTTTTGTAGTAGGAGACACGGCGGGGACTGATACTCATGGTGTTGGGACGCAGCTTGCGGCAGATAGTGCCCTTAAATGCGCTGATATAATCCTTAAAAAGTACAATAAACTCATATCTACCCTACCTAGAGCTTAACATCTAGGATCCCTAATTTTTTTCTATATTTCTATAAAAAACTTCCCTCTTTTAAGAAAAACCGTGGAACCGCCGCCTCCTATTTTTGTCCGAATATCGTATG
>JABXJU010000236.1 GCA_013375405.1 Candidatus Helarchaeota archaeon | reverse complement strand
TTTATTTCTACAATATCTTTGATGGCATTCTCGCGCTATTTTGAAAACTTTTCCTTGATCATCTCGGCATTTTATATGGGATTTCCAGCTAGGCTGCCAACTTCAATGTGAAAAATCTCGAATCTATCATCTTTTGCCCTTACACCAACTATATCCGCCTCACTGCGTCCACCTCTTCGACCAGAACGAATTGGTACACCTGTCTCAACAAAATACCCCTCCAACTGCAATCACTCGGCAATCAACTCTTCACTCCAAGTTCTGGGAAAAGGCATTCCTTAATCATCCGCTCCATGATACAGTAGATGCAAGACTTATCTTGAATTGCATTTCAAAAACCGCTATGTGAACATTCGGAATGACGCTTACAGCGTAACGCAGCTTTTCGTCATATCCCCCAGTCACTATGATTCCACTTACCCTCTTTCCATCAGCAAGATTCGCTTTGACCCAACCCATGTATCTTGTTAATTGCCCAACTACATCATCACCAGATTCCGGTCCCTTTTTTATTTCGATAACACAGTATTCCCCCTTTTTCCCGTCGATGCAAAGCAAGTCGATTATCCCGATTCCGCGGGTGTCATATTGCTGCCCAATGACGTCGCCACTTGAATCTTTCAAAACCCCAAGATTCGCGTATTCCTTTCCAAAAAACTTAGCGGGCCTCCAGTTGTTTACAAGGAAATCTTCCAAGAGACTCTCTGCACCTATGACGGGAGGTGTTGGTGGAAGCCCACTCGATAATTGAAGAACTTTTTGATATTCAAAATGGGGTATCTTACAAATATTGAAACCAATGCGACCACACTTCAGAAAATCTTCCGAAATGAATCCCTCCTTAACTTTCTCTCTTATTGTGTCAAGCGTTATAGGATTAAGTTCCAGTTCATGTTTCAGGATAAATTCCCTATTATCCCTGAGGACATCTTCAACTCTGTAGGCTTGCCTGAGCTGTTTCTGGAAGTCTAGTGCCTGCCCAGCAAAGTAGACCAGAAGTAAATCTCCAGTTTTCACCTCACCGTGAGCTTTGTCTTTAGTTCGTAAGTGCCAATCCTCATTTACGTACTTCCTATTTTGCAAAATGTTGGTGCTTCCCGGCTTATTAACTTGGACTAAGAAGACATTTGACTCCTTTGACAACGCAATCACATTCACATAGTATCTCTATACTTACCAGTTAAGACTTTGCGCGTGCAATATACATTATGATATGAATGGGTAAGTGAAAACCAGAAATCGCGCGCGCAAAAGTGGCCGGGGTGAGGTAGCCTCGGCCAAGGTGGAGATATCCTCCGCAAAACCCCCATTTTTGTCTTTAATGCAAATCACTGTCAAATAGAAAGAAATCCAAACTTTCCAAGAAATATTTTAACTTCCGCACTAATAAGCTCTTGAGGTGTTCGCAGAAATTGCCAGATCAGAACGTAGAAGGTTATCTATTTCTGTGCGGTAATAGAACACAGACGGAATGTTTCCAAAAGAAACTTTTTGGATTAACGCGAAAATATTGGGGTTGGGTCGAGCAGATAAGAATAGGCACGCCGCTTTTTCTTTATAACATAGATTCCAAAACGCTTTTTGGTTCTTTCCGAGCTAGGAGCCAAGGGAAGTGGAACATAGATCCAGCAGCTTGGGAAAATGTGAGACCTCTTGTATTCCCAGCGCAGGTTCTTGTGAATTGGGATAAATTACACGAAATTAAAGCGGCTTACAAAAGGTGGGGTTTCCTTAGGGATGGGAACCTCTGCAAGCTGACTCTAGAGCAAACTAATGCACTGATAGATGCTTTGGAAGAAGCCCCTCTGTACGATGTGCAGATGCGGGCGCATTAGCGATCTCATAAATTTCCTTTACTTTCAAGACTGGTCTATAAGCTTATTGTAATAGTCTACGGGATCGTAACATGAAACGTAGTCGAGTGAGTGTTCAAAACCACAATTACAAGCTGCTGTGACTTCTTTCTTCTGCTGATCTATTTTAATTCTCAAATTGTCTCGGTGACATTTTGGACAGACGTAAGGTCCAAGAAGCATTTTTTGGCCCTCATCTCTGTACATTTGGGCTCTCCATTCTGGAACTTTGTAACGAGATTTTCGAGGAGACATTTGAGTTAGCTCCGTATACTATTTTACGAATATTAAACACTAAAATAAATAATCTCCGATTTGTCATTAAGAGAATTACTTAAAATACAAAGTTCATTATTCATAATACATGGCGGGAATTACTTTGTTTATGAGATGTTTTGAATATCTAAGCACCTCTGAAAGTTGAAAGGGTTGCAAAATGAAAGATATTATTCTTCACGGGGATGCATATGCTTGTTTAGAGCAGCTCGATAACTCGATTGCCGTGGCTATTACATCCCCACCATATTGGAAACAAAGAGATTATGGTTTTGAAGAGCAAATTGGGCAAGAGCGGATGCCAGAAGCATACATTGGTCGATTGGTTAAAGTATTTAGTAAATTAAGACAAAAATTACGTGATGATGGAATCTTCTTTCTAAATGTTGGAGATAAATATCAGAGTCAATATGGCAAGTCGCATTTACTCCAAATTCCATATAGGTTAGCTTACCACATGATGAAAGACGGATGGCGTTTAGAAGATGTAATGATCTGGTTTAAAACAAATCATATGCCTTCTCCGGTGAAAGACAGATTTACTAACACCTATGAACCCGTGTTAGTTTTCTCAAAATGTGAACATAACATATACAAAAGAAGTGGAAAAATGGTAGTCAAAATACCTTTACAGCAAACTCCATGGAAACATACTGCGGTTTTTCCCGAAATGCTAGTTGAAGAGATGTTAGACCGAGTTAACATTATGGATGAAGATAGAATATTAGATCTGTTCGCAGGAACTGGAACTGTTGCAGTTGTTGTGAGAAGGAGGAGAAGCGGACTTTTCCCAAAGAGGATTTATTCAATTATGATTGAGAAGGGAGACAAGTTTATCCCTATTATTGAAAAAAGAGCAGATATTAGAGGCGCAAAAAAGGTAAGCGATATCTCTTATGATTGGAAACCCATTGAAGAAGAAAAATTGCCTGATGTAGAACCTTGTGAAATACTCACAAACAAGAATGGGGAGATATTTATTGCCCAAAATAGTGACGAATTCCTCTCAGCTCTTAGAGGAATAACTAACCCAAAATTTTATCGTTTTCATAGAGAAGACGCCCTTTATTTCTACGGAGTAAGAAATTGGTCTCTAAGTGATCTTTACTACATTTCACGCATTTATCAAGAAGGCTATGTTTTACGAAACATGTTGGTTATCTCCAATCATAAAAAATGGTATCCAATATTCATGTTCTCACGGGACAGTACAAGAGTTGCATACAAATTCTATCTCGACCGTGTTAGAAGAAAACCAAAAACCGAAGAAAACAGAGACTGGCTTAAAGAAGAATTTGTGGGAACAAAAGTGAGAGACATTTCTGGGAAGGAAACTAGAAAAGGTTGGATAATTGAAGTTCTTCAAACGTATGATGATGGTTTTCCAAAAATTGTAGTTGTTCAATGGGACGGTTATGCTTCCGTGGAGGTTGTGCTCCACCCCGAAAGAGATGAAATCCTAATGGAAGGATTAATATTTAGATGCCCAAAATGTCGGGCTGAGCTCGAAGAACCTTATGATCCCGCCGGAGAAAACCTATGTTCCTATTGCGGTGGACACTTATGGGAGGATAAAAAAACGTTGCCGCTTGTGGAAGAGCCGAAAGAGATAATGAAAACGTTCAATGCCATAGAAGAAGGAAGCTATTATTCTGTAGGTGAAATTCTCAAAATTGACCAAATTGAAAAAAGTAAGATTACAACTAGCAAGTTTTCTGGACTTAAAAGAATTAATTGGGGTGCTTCTCCAGGAGCCAGAAAGTTAATGCTCGGTGAGTATTTTACTAAAATGAGACTTTATAGAGTAGATCAGCCAACCATCGCACAATACTTGACAATTTTGAGAAAATCCAAAGGAATGAGTTTGCAAGCTATAATTGATAAACTTCCTAAAGAATATACACATACAGTAGGTCATTGGTTTAGAAAGGATTTTGGTGGCTCAACACCAATACCTGAAGATGTAAGACTGCTTAAAGAAATATTAGGTTCAAAAAACAGCATTTTAGACATGTTAGAAAAATCGGGTCTAAAATTTCAAACCGTCAAGGCTTCAGTGAAAGGTAGGAACCCAGGAGATTTCATTGAAAATATAAATAGTGAAGAGCTCATAGCTTATTTAACAAAGCTCTTTGCTCCTTCACAACAATACACCGAAATTGTAAAATGAAAATTTAGATGGGCGAAAGATGGAAGAAAAAACGAAAATAGAAAAAATTGAATACGAGATGTTATTGAAGTTCAACAATGTTTTTAATGAGTGCATAGATGATTTCAATACCAAGTTAGACTCTTCACTCAACTACTTAGATTTCATAACATTGCCAGTTATTATGTCGAGTATAGAGAAAAAAGCATATAATCCATTTTCAGAAATAATCGAAAAATACGTCGAGTTTATCGCTACACAGAAGATGGAAACACACGGATACCAGTTTTTGCCATTGGGTTACTCATCAGACATGTGCTTTAATGGTGAAGATGTAATCATCCACATTGATATAAAGACTGCTAATCTAAACAATCCCTCAGATTTCAAAAATACAATACCAATTGGCTTTAATCAAACAAGCTACCATGCAAAATTACCACTTGGAGTAAGGGGATCTTCCTTTTATGTGAGTGACGGTAAGGAGCCATTCAAGGTCTATCCTGTTTTACCTGCTGAATACGAAATAAATGGCAAGAAAAAAACCACCATAACCAATGCGTTGTTATTCATATATCCAGATTATAAAGATATCATGGATGAGTTTAGAACTGATTATGAGGAGATTTTATCACTAATTGGCGAAAAATTGAAAATTGTGATGCTAAAGATACTCAAAGGCTCGTTTAAGTACCTAAAACCTGAAGATGTTGAAAAATTTTTGGAGAAGAAGAACAAAAATACCAACATAGAGAATCGAAGAGTATTATATGAAAACATTGTAAGAGGATACTACATTCATGATTTAGCGGATAAAATCAATTCAAGTTTTGATCTAAGTGACAAAGAAAAAAAGAAGATGGGTCAATTTATTGATAAGCTCAAAAAAGCTGCTCAAAAGTTGAGAGAACGAGAAATAAAACCCGTAGCAATAATTTCAATTTCAATACCAAACGGGAAATTATCTCCACATTACGACAATGAAATTGTTAGCGGTAAATCATATGGTAAATCTATTCGTTATCACTATGAAGATGGAAAATTTAAGTTGCTAAGCACAAATAAAGATGTGAAATCAAGGGTCGTCTTTCTGGATTATAACAAAAAATACTTGGGCGCACTTCGCAAATATTTTACCAAGATTTGCGTTTTTGAAACTAAACAGAAAGAAATTACGAGAAACTGTCGAACAACATTATAAACGGATAAGGCATTCATACTAGATTGGTAGAAAATAATAGGGATAGATTCTGGGTTCATGAGCAAAAATATCATTAAGAATAATTTTGGTAAAAAGATGCGCGCGCATGCATGCGTTTTCATTTTCTTTAGTTTTCCTATCTTTTACAACTGCTGGAAGCCTACCGTGAACGTTAGAACATTGCCTTTCAAGTTGCTTCTCTTTCTGTAGGCGTGCACATTTGTTATGTATATAGTTGTTTGTAGCATTTGGTACAGTAATAGCGTGTTGTTGTTTTTCCTGAGCCTGCTCCTCCATGTGACCATGCTTTGGTGTTGTCTTGTAGTTTACGATTGCATTTTGCGCATGTTAGTCTTTCTGTTCCTATTCTTTTTCGTAGGCGTGGTGTTACTGTTATGAGTAGCCAATTGCGCATTTTGTCGCCTCCTTACATTAATCCGAAACTCCAATGTTTACATTTTATTAACGGGTTAACCCAGACTGGAATGTTATGTTTTTCACAGAGCTGAAGAAATATAAGTCTTCTCCCACGTTAAGTGTTGGCTTGTTTATGTTGCATGTTTCTTTGTATGGCTCCTTAAAGAAGAATACGTCAGACGCATGGTAAGATAAATGCGAGTTTGATAATATCCACATTTCGTGCAATGGCAGTAGTTCACGCGCGCTATAATTTAATAAGTCATCTGACATATGTATTTAAGAGGAGTTATCGTAGTGAAGAAGAAGAAT
>JABXJU010000235.1 GCA_013375405.1 Candidatus Helarchaeota archaeon | reverse complement strand
CCATGCAACCCCGGGAGGTACTATTGCAGGGGCATATGATGTATTCATGGAATCTTTTAGTAATGGAATTTTCCCATTTCTAGCGCTTGGAGTCTTTCTTATCTTCGCTATCTTAATTGGACGTGCTGCATGTGGGTGGATGTGCCCGTTTGGCTTCGTATTGGACTTATGTTACTACGTTCCGGTACGAAAACGCCATCCCGGGTATCAAATCAATCAGCAACTTTCTAAAGTTAAATTTGGAATGCTAGTATTAACATTTTTTATCGCGATTGTTATTGGAGTTGTTAGGTTGAGCGGAGCAACACCCTTACCTCTAGGCCCGTTTACTGATAACCCCTTTTCGCCAGTTGACCCAGCAGCGACATTTCAAGCAGTCATTCCACAACTAATCATAAATCCCGAGTTATGGCCATCACTTGAGGCAGGGTTCTGGAATATCTTCTCATGGAGCCCTTGGTTTTGGTTTAGGGTTATTTTTTTGGTTATAATTTTGATATTGTGTATGTATATAGGACGTGCATGGTGCCGCTGGTTCTGTCCTCTTGGAGCAATGCTTGGGATCATGAATCCCTATGCAGTTGTCGGGATTCAGCGGAACTTATCGAAATGTCTAGGTAAGAAATGTAGAGAATGCGAATTAGCTTGTCCGATGGGTATTTCGCTATTACGAGAGCCTTGGGAGAAGATTACGGATGGAAATTGCATTCTATGCTTGAAATGTTGGGAAGCGTGCGAAGAGGGTGCTATAAATCTAAACTTTCTTAAATTTAAGCAGACCTCGTAGTAGTATCATGGTGAATTGAAATGGTACGACGTATTGACTATCATATCCATACGAAGCTCTGCAATCATGCGACCGGAGAAATGGAGGAGTATGTCCAAGCAGCGATCTCGAAAAGTTTAGACGAAATGGGATTTGCAGACCATTTCCCAATGGTATATCTTCCTAAATCATTGCCCTTAGAAAATTATAGTATGAAATTGGAGGAACTCCCTCTATATATTCAATCGGTAAAAAACCTACAAGAAAAATATCCAGATATCATTATTAGGCTCGGAATTGAGGCAGATTATTACGAGGGAAAGGAGAAAGAGATTGAAGAATTACTGAAGAAGGTTCAATTTGATTATATTTATGGATCCGTTCATGTTGTGGATGATTGGGTCATTGATGACGATCGGTATAGAAAGAAATATCAGGAATATGATCTTTTCATACTGAATCAAAAATATTTTAGCAATTTGAAGAAGGCCATTCAGAGCGGGTTGTATGATGTCATAGCGCATTTTGACCTTCCGAAGAAATATGGAGATAGACCAAAAAAATCCATTGAAGAATTCATTAATGAGATTATCGAGGCGCTCGCTAAACGCAAAGTGTGCGTTGAATTAAATACTTCTGGATTTCGTAAACCAGCTAAAGAGCAATACCCTAGTAGCAATATTCTCCAATCTTGTTATGAGAATGATATCCAAGTTACAATCGGTTCTGATAGTCACAAACCTGAGGAAGTAGGTTGGGAGTTGGAACGGGCATTAAAGGTCTTACGAGAAGTTGGATACTCTCAAATTGTGGGATTTGAAAAAAGGAAAGTAATATTTTTTGAGATTTAAGGGAAACAGGAAGTTTGTTAGACTTCTGCCATTTCATAGGGGAGAGCGGTTGAAATGAGATTATAATTAGCGATTCGACGATCTTGCTTACGCCGCCTACGCTTTCCATAGACCAAAGACTTTTTAGAACCAGCTCTTTCTTTCTCAATTAGATTTTTGTCTAATAATAATTTTAAAGCGAACCCGACCGTCCGATCGGGCATCATTGTTTCCTGAATTATTCGTTTTCGATTCATTGACCCTTTTAATTTTAGTAAAAATAAAATAAATTTTGCAGATGGGGGTAATTTCATAATTTCTCGTTGTTTATAAAAGGGTAGCTGATAAACAGTAGTTTCAATCATATTCTAAACCTCGGCAATTTTTACTATAATCATATATTAACACTGTTATATATAAAGTTTATGGTCTCTGGGCTAAGTTCAGGTGGGTTAACACTGTTGAAAACCCTGCTTTTCCTATATAAAACAGTGTTATTAGGGTACAAATTTCTTACTTAACAATGTTAATAAACCTGAATTTTTATTCAAAATTTTATGAAAAAAGATTAATTAGCTCAATAAATTTGTACAAAGTTGTATTGCTGAAAATTAACAAATTTTTATGTTTTTGAAATAATGCGATTCAGAGTAATCGTTAATAAATGATGAGATAATGGCATTTAAATCATCAAGGTAAGAAGATGAATCTTTAGGGATTGATAAGAAATGACAGATAAATTAATGTCAATGTCCGAGGCGGTAAAGAAATTTGTAAGAGATGGAGATTTAGTTTTTCTCTCGGGATTTGGGAATTGTAATACTTATTCAGTGGTCCATGAGTTGATTCGCCAAAAGAAGCGAAACTTAAAGGTAACAAAGGCAGCGGGTGGAATTATGTTCGATCAACTTATAGGTGCCAATGTGACCAACCACATTATTACGTCACATACTTGGAATGGGATAGGACCCCAACCCGCTTGGAATTATAGGAGGGCAACTGAGAAAGGGATTCCTGCACCTTTAACGTATAATGAGCAATCTTTATTTGGAGTGAATATGTCCTATTTTGCGGGATATATGAACATCCCTTTCATGCCAATTCGCTCGCTCGTCGGGAGTAGCATTTATGATACCCCAAAGGAAGTGGGGAAAAAGGCTGCTATTGTAAAGTCTCCATTTTCAGATGAAGAAATCTGTGTAGTCCCCGCAATCAAGCCAGATGTTGGATTTCTCCATGTGCAGCGAGTGGATGAGGCAGGAAATGCCCAGATGTGGGGCGTGATTGGGGACTCTAAGTTTGGAATAAATGCCTGTAAAAAAATTATCGTGAGTGCTGAAGAAATAGTAGACCGTTTTGTAATAAGTGAATCACCTGAAAAAACCATGGTCGTTGAATTTCGAGTAGATGCAATCGTACACGAACCATGGGGAGGCCACCCAGGAGGTGTTCAAGGATTTTATTATAATGATTTAGAATATGTGTTCAACTATTCACGAGAAACAGAGACAATCGAGGGCTGGGAAAAATGGTTGGATAAATGGGTGTTAAGTGTGAGCGATCGACAGGAATATTTAAAGGTCTTAGGAGTTGAAAAACTGGAACGTCTTAGGGCAAAATCATTAATTAGAGGAGCTGTGGATTATGGATTTTAAGGAGGGATTCGATGACTGAATACTGCGAAGAATTTACAGGCTTTGAGATGATGCTGATTACTGCCGCACGAGAAATCAAAGAAGGAGAAGTTGTCTTCAATGCGTTTCAATGGCCATTCCTATCCGTTTATATTGCATTCAAACTGGGTCGAAATATCTCCATGGTCTTTGAATCTGGGACCTGCCATGATTATATGCCCGTGGGGAAGATGCCGTTCTCATTAATTGATCCAGTCATCCCCCCAACTGCAACCTTCATTGGAGATTCCCTTGATTCGCTTGGATTTCTTCAACGGGGCGATATAGATCTCGCGCTCTTAGCCTCAAGTATGCTCGATAAATATGGAAATTGTAATACAACTGTAATTGGGGACTATAATAATCCAAAAATCCGTCTTCCCGGTGGTGGTGGAGCAACAGAAATTGCAGTTCTGGCAAAGAGAATCATATGGATGCTCGATGAACATTCGAAACGTCGTTTGCCCGAAAAACTGACATT
Organism: Candidatus Helarchaeota archaeon; assembly: GCA_013375405.1. The sequence goes on along the minus strand of JABXJU010000235.1, from coordinate 2,495 downwards.
CATAACAGACGTTGGACATTTAAACGGCGGTGACAGCCGTGACAAAGCGGGGTATTCTTCAACCCAGGGACCCGATGCAATTATAACCGATTTATGTACATTACGTTTTGATTCTGAAACTAAAGAAGCTTATTTGGCAGCACTTCATCCAGGAGTGACTATTGAGGAAGTGAAGCAGAAGACCGGATGGGATTTGAAAATTGCAGATGAAGTAAAAGAAAATGATCCCCCAACAATGAAAGAGATCGAAGTTTGCCGCCAGACAATGAAAGATGCAGTCGAGCAGTTTTACATTTTAAAACCAGATTGGAGAAAATATATTTAATTAATTTTTTATATCCAATCACACTCTGTAATTCGGATGATAAAAATGGTGGAATTAACCCCAAAACTATTTGTAGAGTTAACGTTGGAGATGCTGCCCAAGGTTTTATCGAAATTGGTAGATGCAGTCGCGAAAAATAAAGAAAAATTGGAGAAAGCGGCAGGTCCGGAGGAGCTAATGGGAATTCTTTTTGAAATAGTAATGGAGCTAAGGAATGAAGTTGGGGGGGACTTACTCCCCGAAGGAATTACCAATGAAGACATGGAAGCGTATAAAAAGAAACATGAGGCAGAAATTCAGGAATATATCGAATCAAATCCGGAAATAAAAGAAAAATGGGATAATTTACAGCAAGAATTTCAAGAAAAATTCCAAGAGATAGCATCCTAATCCAGCTTTCTAAATTTTTTTATTTGTTCAGTGAATTTAATAATTAGAGAATACATTTTTAACTGCACTTTCTTTCGTCAAGTAGCAAATCTTTAGGGTAAATTATAGATGAACATCTCAACGTTAGCTGAACTTGAAGAGCTAATTCAGCGCACAATTGGAAAAAGGAAACCATTGGTCTTAGATCCGCCTGAGTTTAGACATTCGGCTGTGCTTATGCCGATTTTTTCAGAAGGGGATACAATAAAGTTTATTCTCACGAAAAGAGCCGAATCCTTAAAGCATCATAAGGGAGAAATCTCTTTTCCAGGTGGGGGACAGGAGAAAGAAGATAAAGATCTAGTAGAAACCGCTTTGCGAGAGACCGAGGAAGAAGTAGGGGTGAAAAGAGAGCAAATTAAAGTACTTGGCAGAATTGATGATTTATTCACTATAACGAGGTATATAATTACTCCTTTCGTCGGTATTATCTATGAGAATGTAGAATGTTGCTCCAATGACGCCGAGGTCGCTGAGTTGTTATATGTCCCGTTAGATCTATTTTTATCTAATGAGAAATTCCATGAAAAAAGCTGGATTCGAAACGGTACCAATTACCCCCTTTACTACTATTTTTGGAAAGATTACGAAATTTGGGGGGCGACGGCGTATATTATTAACCAATTTATTGAGATCGTCTTCAACTTTCAACCATCTAAAATTAATTTTAAACGAGATGACCCCAGTTTAATCGATGACTTTCTCCGTTAAATAACGATTATTTTCAGGAAAAGATTGTTAATGAGTCATAAAATTAAAAAGATAGAAGTCGTTAAACCAGGAACTATAGTGCGAACTGAAACTGGAGCCATATTAAGGGCGTCTTCGACAGTGACCTTAGTACAAAGCGATGAGAACAATATTCTGATTGATACTTCATCAAAAAAAGATAGAGATTTGCTCCTTCAAGGCTTGGGTGAACAAGGATTAACCCCCAATGACATTGATATAATCCTTATAACCCACCAACATCGAGATCATATTGGAAATTATGAACTCTTCACTTCAGCACGCATCTATACGCATAGTTTGTGCACTCGAATTCCAGAGAGTGTAAAAATTCAGTCATTTCCATTTTCTTTGACACAAAACATTGAATTCATTGAAACACCAGGACATTCGTGGGATGCCATCACTGTCATCGTAAAAATGGATAAAACAACTTATGCTATTACGGGGGATGCCATTCCGATTAAAAGCAATTATGACAATTGGATTCCCCCTATAGTTCATGTCGATGCTAAGCGCGCGCTTGAATCTATGAAAAAAATTGTGCAAATTGCTGATATAATTATTCCTGGGCATGATGCCCCTTTTACAATAAAAAATACAAAATAAATACGAAGTAGAGAGTTAGATATCAATTATTTCGGGCGAGAAAAGTTTTTATTCCATAGGAGAGCATTTTAGGGAGGGAGATCTTATGGCTTAGTAAATTCTTAAGGAATGAGAGAGTGATCCGTGGAAATTTTTTCAAATAGTGGGCGAAGATGATTCTATCGACAAGGTGATTAAGAACATCAGGGGCGACTTCACTAAGTTGATAATGTATTTCAGTCCAACTGATCGCCCAATCTTCTAACTTTTCTGGAGGAGTAAATAATTTATTTTTTACAACATAATCATATAGACTGCTGCCAGGGTATGGTACATAAATTTTAACCAGTAAACTATCAGAATTTAACTTGTAAATAAACCTCTTGGTTAATTCAATATCATACATTGTCTCCGTAGGAAATCC
>JABXJU010000475.1 GCA_013375405.1 Candidatus Helarchaeota archaeon | reverse complement strand
TGTTCCACCACCATTTTCAGCCAAGCCAATTTTTGCCTTGACTTGCCTTTCGCCCGCTTCCTCGCGTAATTGAGTAACAATTTCATAAATTTGTGCCAGACCTGACGCACCTATCGGATGCCCTCGCGAAAGCAATCCTCCACTCGTGTTAAGAGGAAGTTTTCCGTCAAGTGCCGTAGCTCCACTCTCTGCAAATGGACCACCCTTTCCTTCTGGGCAGAATCCCATCTGTTCGCTCTGAAGGATTTCCCCGAATGCCGTAGCATCATGAACTTCTGCCACATCTATATCTTTTGGACCAAGACCCGCCATTTCATAAGCAGCCGTGGCAGCCCGCTGGCCTACATCATCCTTTTTCCAAGATCCTGATCTTAAAACTGATGCTCGTACCAAGGCGGCTCTTGTGCTTGGATGCTCCTTTAAAAATTTTTCAGAGCAAAGAATTGCAGCCGCCGCACCATCCCCCACTGGAGCGCACATCGATCGGGTCAGGGGATATGCAACTTCGTAGTCGTCCATTACTTGCTCTACGGTCATGGGGAACGTATACTGGGCAAATGGATTCAGTGTGGAATTATTGTGGTTCTTAGCGGCAACAACAGCTAATTGTCGTTGTGTAGTTCCATAATGCTTCATGTGATGACGGGCGGCCATCGCATAAAGATCCATAAATGCAGAGTGACCTCCCTTTTTTTCCTTCTTGACCTCAGTACCTAATTCTTTAGCCTTCTTATCTTTTCGCCTTTTATCAGACCTTTTCAATTGTTTAATCAGCCCCGCTGCAACCTCCACATCCGTATAGA
>JABXJU010000234.1 GCA_013375405.1 Candidatus Helarchaeota archaeon | reverse complement strand
GAACTCTTCATTTTTTCGAAATGAGCTATTATTACGATTTGGATATTCCTCTGCCTATCCGTCTTTTCCCTCCACTCGAACTTATAGAGAGAAATGCAGTTCTGGATTTAAGCGGATTTTTATTAAGAATAGGCATAAAAATAAAGCTATTTTAGAAAAGAGATTGTGCGTCGTCAAATAGTTTAGGACCAACTTGCCGGCTTCTAGTGTAAAGGTCCTTTTATCAGCTTCAAATTGAGCCCACTTGAATCCAAATTTCCTAAAGCCGTGGCTTCCCGATCCTGAAAAAGTCAGCGCTTGAATTTTGCTCCTTTAACCAATGAAGCCTATGCTCATGCCTTGAACATCAATCCTCCCAGCTTCCCCTATCCCCAGACGTAAATCTGCGTCGCATACCTATTATTATGTTAACTCATAAATTCTTAGCTGTAGATGTCCATAAATCAGAAAAATAACAACATTTAAAAACTCGGAAATTAGCATAGTTAGGTCAAGATTTGATATTTATTAAGGTTGCAAAAGTTTAAATGTTCATGAAAAATGAACAATGCGAATTATTGAACATTAGACTTTTTAGATATATTAATTCTTATAAATTATGGGAGGCATTCAAAAAATATTGACATTTGTACATTATTTTGTTATGTTCACGAATATTGTACGAATAGCATAATTGTACAAACAAAGGAGTGTGATTATCAATGAACATGAAAATTATAGAGAAGGAGATTTTGAACGAAGCGCTGCAAAAGTTTCGTGAAAATACAGGACTTGCTGTTGAGATAATTGAGATTGAGGCGAGGGCAATTAATGCAGGCCACATTCATGACGCAATAATCAAAATTAGATGGAAAGATTTGGATTACTTTTTTGCTGTTGAAGTTAAAAACATTATAACGCGTGCGACACTTGGAGGAGCGATACATAAGTTCCATTTATTTAAGGAAAAAGGGATGCTCGTAGCAAGGTACATTACTCCTCAAATGGCAGACGAGCTAAAAAAAATGGACATTCCTTTCATTGATGTCACAGGAAATGCATATATAAATGAACCACCTTTGCTGATTTTCATAAAAGGGAATAAGCCTACTGATAAATATCGCTTAGAACAGCCTGCGCGCACATTTCGACCGGCAGGACTGCAAGTTATTTTTGCACTTTTGTGCAATCCAGGTCTGGAAACTGCTCCTTTAAGAGAAATAGCTAATAAAGCAGCTGTTGCCTTAGGAACAGTCGGCTGGGTAATGTATGATCTAAGGAGAACGAATTATCTCGTGGATCTACATCCACGAAATCGACGATTAATTCGCAAAGAAAATTTGTTGAATAGATGGGCTGCTGCATATCCTGAGCAATTGAGACCGAAAAAGATGCTAGGTCGCTTTCGTACAGATAAGCAGGATTGGCGGAAATATGCGGAACTAAAAGATATTAAAGGTCTGTGGGGTGGCGAATTAGCTGCAAATATATTGACCAAATATCTGAAGCCACAAATTTATACGATTTATGCAAAACTCCCTATTGGTAGGTTTCTGCTGAGAAACAAGCTTAAAAAGGACATCAATGGAGATATAGAGATTCTCAATATATTTTGGGAGTTCGGACTTGACCAGTTAAATAATGAGTTGGTACCTCCCGTCTTGATTTACGCGGACCTTCTTGCAACAGGAGATGCCCGAAATATTGAAACTGCGAGGATTATTTATGAAAGGGAACTTACTAGACTTATCGGGGAAGATTGATAGAGTAAGACTGCTAGCTTTTGAGAAGGTTTCAAAGGTAGCAAACTCTTTGGGTGTCCCATTCTTTATAATAGGTGCGGCAGCTAGGGATTTGATACTCATGAATAGCCATAACATACCTACTATCAGGGCTACTCTTGATATTGATTTTGGAGTTCAAGTTCCAAGTTGGGATCAATATTTGAAACTAAAACAAGGCTTAATGGAGACGGGTGAATTTGCTGAAACCGAGGATGTCCAGAGGATGATGTTTCAAAGCAGTCTGAGAATAGATTTAATTCCATTCGGGCCGATTGCAGATAACACAAGTACGATTAAATGGCCACCCGATCAGGAAATTGTGATGAGTATCCTTGGCTTTGAGGAATCATTCCGGCATTCACAAACTGTTAGATTAAGCTCAAATCCCAAACTTGATATAAAAATAGTAACATTATCTGGTTTAGCGGCTATGAAAATAATCTCTTGGAAAGATAGATACCCAGAACGTGATAGAGATGCAATCGATCTAGCATTAATTATTCGAAACTACACAGACGCAGGAAACTTTGAGCGCATTTTTAATGAAGCATTAGATTTAGTGGACTCTGAAGGTTTTGATTATGTATCTGTTGGAGCGAGATTATTGGGTCGAGATATCGCTGTGGTTCTTTCAACTGATACCGAGGCTGTAGTTTTAGAAATATTGAATAACGAAACAGGAAAGCAAGATCGTTATAGACTTATAGAAGATATGATGCGGAGTGATGTATTATTAACCAATGACTTTGAAGATGTACTCAGGTGGCTTGAGGAAGTTAAAACAGGAATTTTAGAGGGGATTTAAGCGGAACTAATAAATAATGGATCGTTTGAGATGATGAAATCCTTAATACAAAATGCGCATATCTAAAGTAATTCATAAAATCTGCGTCGCCTAACTATTATGTTAACTCGCAAATTCTGAGTTATTGATTACCAAGAAATCAGAGAAATAATGAACTTTGAAATCAAGCTAAGGAGTCTTATTCTATTTTCATTCATTCCGTAAAGAGTCCACCGGATTTGCTGCTGCGGCTTTTATGGATTGGTAACTGACTGTAAGCATGGCAATAATCAAAGCCAGCGCTGATGAAAGGATAAACGTCCACAGCCTGATGCTGGTCCGATAAGCAAAGTTCTGGAGCCACATGTGCATCACAAAATACGCAACCGGCCATGCAATCACATTTGCCAGCAATACCCATTTGGTGAATTCCTTAGACAGCATGGCTGTAATGCCTAAAATTGAGGCTCCCAATACTTTCCGGATACCGATTTCTTTGGTCTTCTGCTCAGCGACAAAAGCAACCAGGCCATACAGGCCGAGACAGGCGATAAAGATGGCAAGGCATGTGAAATAACCGAAGATCTTTCCTAGACGCTGTTCATCCCAGTAGAGTCTATCAAAATCCTCATCCAGAAAATGATAATCGAATGGGTATTCAGAATTAATCCTGTTCCATACACCCTCCAAATACGTTATGGCTGATGCGTAATTCTCAGATGGGATTCGTGTGATGATGTAGGTATAGGGCATTGCCTTCGGAGTTAGAATAAGAGGTTCTATTCCCGTATGAAGAGGCCTGAAATTGAAATCCTTGACGACTCCTATAATCTTTCCTTCTATTCCCCACATACTAAATCTTTTCCCGACGGGATCATTTAAACCCGTTTCCTTTATTGCTGTCTCGTTCAGGATGAAATTCGAAGAATCAGAAATGACTTCTCTTGAGAAATTTCTACCCTGAGCAATTTCCATCCGGAAGGTTTCAATAAAGTCAAAATCAACAGACGCATAATTGTATACAGCATCAAGTTTTGGATCTTTTCCATCCCAATCCAATCCTCCGGCACCAGTGTCCAAAAAAGACGGTAATGCATTGCTGGCTGTGACATTCAAGACATTAGGACTTTGCACCATTTCATTCTTTAAAAGCTGGTATTTATTTTGAGTCTCACCCTGGAGCGGGAGATAGATGAGATTTTCTTTGTTATAGCCTAAGTCCCTTTTGCGAATGTATTCGAGCTGGGAATATATGACAATCGTCCCGATGATGAAGATTATGCAAAGCGAAAATTGGGCAACGACCAGCGCTCTTCGAAAGAGCGGTCTTTTCGAACCTGAGCTTAACGATCCTTTTATAATCCCAATTGTCTTGAACGAAGAGAGGAACAGGGCTGGATAAATGGCTGATAAACATCCGGTTAAGGCGGTTATCCCAAGCAGTCCCAATAACAGGGATAGATCAAAGGAATCTGTAAAAGATAGTTGTTTTCCTGAAAGGGTATTAAAGGCAGGAAGAAATAGAAAAACAAGGAGAACAGCCACTCCAGACGAAACCAATGATAACATGAGAGATTCACCAAAAAACTGTTTGACAATATCTCCTTTCTGGGCTCCAACGACTTTTCTCATCCCAATCTCTTTTGATCTCCTACTTGAGTAAGCCGTGGTCAGGTTCATGAAATTGATGCAGGCAATCATCAAGACGACAAAAGCAATGATCGAAAAAATGGTCAAATATTTGACAACTGTATTGTTGCCATTAATCGGAAACAGGTAAATCTTGTAAAGAGGCTGCATCCTTAACATCCACCTGGTACCTGATTTAATTTCCTTCAAAAAACCGGAAATCTTCTGTTCAACATCCAGATAGGACGATGATTCCTGGAGCAGCACATAAGTGTGTACATATGTTGCCCCCCAGGAATTAAGGCCACTGGCATCCCACTCTTGTCGAAGTCTTTCTCTGTCTAAATTCTCTAAAATTCCGCCCGGCACCAGGAAATCAAACTGAATATGGGAATTGGTTGGAATATTCTTCATCACGCCACTGACAATAAAATCTCTTTTAACATTTACGGACATAATTTTTCCGATGGGATCCTTATTGCCAAAATATTTTTGTGCCATATCCTCAGTGATGACAATAGAATTGGGACTGGTTAACGCTGTTTCAGGATTCCCATTTACAAGGGGGAAAGTAAATATTTCGAAAAATGAAGGATCTGTAAAGTAAAATAGATCTTCATTAAAGGCATGAGATCCATAACTAACCAGGACCTTAGCCTCAAAAATTCTGGTTGCATTTTCAATGTCCGGGTAGCTTTCTTTTAAGGCGGGTGCTAAAGGAAATTGAGTGTGTGAAAACGGTTCGATTCTGCCATTAGACCGATGTGACTCGATGGTAACTTTGAAAATCCGCTTTCCCTTTTCGTGAAACCGATCGAAACTCAATTCATTGCGGATCCACAACAGGATCAGGATGCAGCAGGCCAAACCCACAGCAAGTCCGGTGATGTTGATGAACGAATATCCCTTATACCGTTTTATGATTCTCAATGCGATTTTTAGATAGTTTTTAAACATTGCAAAACTCCAATAAATAGTTGATAGGATAAATAACGGCAGGGGCTGAAAAATTTGCCTGGCATACCACATATCCGCCTTGAATCTACCCTTTTCCAGCAGGATCATACGGTATTCTTCTTCAGTGTCGCCTAGGATGCCGATTCTTCTTGAGGAGGAAAGGATGCTGAGAATTCTTTCGGCGAATTTTGGAGGTTTTGTTCTTTTCATCTGCTGGTCTTCTCTCCCCAGGTCAGCTCTGCATATCCATTCCATATTTTTTGCTGCATCACATAGGCATGTTTTAGCGCCAAATTGCCCTCAGATGTGAGAGTATAATAGATTCGACTCCGGCCTCCCCGTTCAGGTTTGGATTCCCCTATGAAACGCTTGACATATCCCTTTTTAGTTAGCTGTTCCAGGATAAAATAGAGTGTACCGTAGGGTAAGGCTTTGCCTGTGTTTTTTTGGATGTGTCGTTTTATTGCCACTCCGTAGGCAATGTCTCTAAGCTGCAGGATGGTTAAAAGCAGTGTCTCTTCAGCTTTGGTCAGTTCTTTCATTTAAAATCCTTTTTCGTACGAATACAAGAAACTTGTAGATATTCATACTATTTAGACGAGTTTATAGTAAAAACGGTTGCATTATTTATTTTTAAATTTTAGGAATGGATATTTGATATTCTCTGGTGTTTCCACGTGCCTTGGGCTTAAAATCCCTCGTTGCTTATCCGACGTGCCGGTTCGAGTCCGGGCCTTGGCGCGCCAGCCTTATTTTCTATTTCTCGGGAAGCCCAAACTCATAATTAATGAAACATTGATGATATTTTTTCGAGCAAAAGGGGAGCAATCTTAACAAACTTTTAACGACTTCTTAACAACTTTCCTCTTACTAAAGCTTAAATTACCTGAGCAGGCAGAAGGAGAAGAGGCAGACCAGCGTTCAGATATCTATTCTCGATGAAATAAAGTTGCCCTTCTTAGGGGATGTAACCGGAGTAGATATTCATCCGGATTATTATTGAGTATATTTAGGCTATCTATTTTACCTTTTGTTCCAATAATTTCTGAGCGAAATCACCCGCCCAAGGGAGCTTAAAATTTGTTCCCTGATAGGCCTTAACCATCAATGCTATCCAAAGGACTA
>JABXJU010000033.1 GCA_013375405.1 Candidatus Helarchaeota archaeon | reverse complement strand
TGAATCTTCTAAATAATTATCTACAAGATTCTTAAGATATTGTGCTGTTTGCTGTGCTCCTTTTCTTCTGTTCAGAAAAACCAAAACTTGCCCTTTATTCTCTAATGTCTTGTTCACAATTTTCTTAATAGTGGAATCTTTATTTTGAGTCACTTCAATTCGATAATGAAGTGGCACAGGTCTTGAGTCAGAAATAATTAATGTAGTATTATTGCCTAATGATGAGAGCCAAGAGTTAAAATATTCTGGGTTAGCTATGGTTGCTGAAAGTCCTATAATTTGAGGATTATGCAAAAACGTGAAGCAATTGTAACTTTACCTAATTTCCAGTTTCCATTCAGAATTTTTACAGACTATTTTGAGTACCAAAAAGTTGAGGATCAGGACATTTTTACAAGAAATTTAATATCATCAAGAATCTATCAACCAAATTCTCAAAGTACATTAGAGAAAAAAAATTTTGTTCAATTTACGGGAATTCCAATGGATATCGCCGCCAATACGAATCAATTTTCCATAAACAATGATATTATAGAAAATAAAGAAGAATGTACCAATAAATTCGATTATAATTTAATTGAAGATAAAAATAATATTAATATAACATATCTTTTACTCTATATTGCTTCTACTGGAATTTTTTTATTTTTAAATTTTACGTTTTTTTGAAGAGGACGACGTGGTATTTTTGGTTTACCCAGAAAAAACTGGAGATTACCCTTCTCTTGTCTCCTTCTTTCCTGAATATATTGCATCCATAATTCTTCTGTGCTCGTATAGTCCTGATCTGCAGCTATTTGCCATTTGTACCACTGAAAGAGCAGCCACCCATAATATGAACAGAGATAATGGGCAATCAAGTACTTGGCTCTTCCGGAATAGGTCGCTTCGAGACCGAAGAATTGTTTGGTTTCTCGGTGCATGGTTTCCACTAGCCATCGTCTTTTAATGTATTTATAGGCGGTTTTGGCGGTTAATTTCAATTCACTAATTACAAAGTACCGCCATTCTTTTTCCTGTTCTTCTTTAAACGCAATGACTTTGCGCCGCCCGAATTTCGAGACATCTAAAATCGCTTCTTTGTAAAATATCTTCTTTTTATCGGGCTGAGCGGTGAAATAGTGCGCAGATTTATAGCGTTCAAAATACTGGTCGATCCGCATCCAGGTCTGAAACAGGCGTATCCGCCGATCTTTCTTCACTTGTAACACATAATTTGCACCGACATCCCGAATTCGCTTCTCAAATTTACCTGAACTAAACCAACTATCCACAAGAACCCAGATGGTTTTTTTCGGTACGGCAACTTCATTCATCGTTTGTATCATGCAGATCATCAATTCACTTAAGAGGTCGATCTTGGATCGGAACTGATATCCCTGCCATGAGTGGGTTGCAACAAAACTTTTGGGCATATAGACCTTGAAATCATTGAGTAACACGCGATCTTTCAAATCACTCACGATCAAGTCCACTAGTTTTATGGAATTGATAAAAGCATTCAGGGCATGGTCATATTGAATGCCTGCCGCATAGATCTTCTTCCCATACACCCGGTGGGAGGTGTCGTCTCCCGCGAGGAAAAATTTTGATCGTCGGTCGACTTTGAGTCGTATCTGCCGATATATGTGCTGTTTTAGAGGGCTGGAGTAAGCTGGTAATTGCTTTAAGTGGGTCAGTAAAAATTGTGTGGTAAAGTGGAGCTGAAATTCACGAATGATCCCTTTTACACTCTTTTTATGCCCTCTCACTAATCCATCTAAATAGATCTCCACTATTTTTTGGCATCTTGGAGGTAGAAACTGAAGAGTGTCGATCTGAGATTCGAGAAATTGAGCAAGTTCCATACTCTATGAAAGGTAAGAGAGGGATTTAATGGTTTGCTTCGGCGGATCGCTCCCTTTTAAATCCCTATTACCCATAAATTTATCGAAAACTAGTCAATTTGCCAAAGTAAACTTTAGAAAAAAACGATATTTGATTGAACTCCTCTGATTGAAATAGATTTGAACAAATAGGTTATAAATCGCCTCTGAAGGCAGAAAAAATTAATAAAGAGAAATTTCCACTGGAAATTAGATGTAGTAAAAGATATGTATAAGTAAAAAAAATCAAAAAAAACAAAAATCCATTATTAAATCTAAGATTAACTTCTCAGAAATAAAAAAAATTTTGAAGTATGGCCCACAAAATAAAAAAACTTTGTCGGAAAAATTATCAATTCCAAAAAGTGAGCTAGATATGAAGTTAGAATTTTTATTTGAAAAGGGTCAGATTTTATCCTGTATCGCGCCAATATTTAATAAAAAAACAAAACAAAAACTATACCTTTTAGCAGATCATAAAGATTGGGTAGAAAAAGAAATTAGGACGCGGTTAGAAAATGAATTTTTAGAAAATGGAAAAATAGGGAAGCTATCTGACGAAGATACCTTTGACTACATTTGGTATGGAAATAATACTTTTTTAAAACTCTTTTATTCTAGTGAAAATGTTTTGAATTTAAATAAAATAAGCAAATTATTATTTAATTGGTTTGAAGAAGCGATTGAAAGAGGGAGTTTCGAGCTTATTATAATTGTTCCTTTTTTCGATTGGGGTAGAAATCTTCGGTCTTGGTTGAAATCTTTTAATTCAGATCAAATTTTGATTTTCTCATATAATATTGATGATTGGAACAAATTAAACGAATATTTAGCTAAAGGTATTAATCCAGATTGGGAATTTAATACGATCCAAAAATCGAAAAATGTTAACAATTTGGGTAACTTTTTTTCATTTTCTGAGGATAATTCTAATGTAGTTACCGAAAAACACAAATTCCAATCAAATTTGAATTTCTTGGTAAATTTTCAGGATAAGAATGCTCATAAAAAAGATATCCAAAAAAAATGGATCAGAGAAATACAGAGTAGATATAAAGACAGATTCAATTTAAAGCTATTAGAAAAATTCAGTAATGATTATCCTTCGCTTACTGAATTATCGGAAGAATTAGGGTGTACAATACAAAATGTTGAAAAGGAATTAAAAGGAATTATGAGATTTTTGAAATATGTTGAAATCTATGATTTACAAGATCCAATCAATTACCGCCAAGGCTATTTTGGATGGAAAAATGAAAACATTGGACAGGTTTTGATGAGAAAGGAGATTTTTGAATTATTAGATAATAAGAATATTGAATGTAAAATATTTCCATTAACCAATAATGTAAAAACATTAGTAATTAAAAAAGATTTTTTGATTTATCCAGTTTTTGAAGAAGCCGACCTGCGAGAGTTTATTAAAATATATTGTTCTGAAAATCCCTTTAATAAATTCCATAAACTTATTCTAATTGTGTATTCGATAGAATTAAAAGATGTTAGCGAAAAGAAAATCAGAAAAAAATGTGATGTAGAGAATATTGAAACATATTTATATGATTGGGCAGATTTAGGGCCTTTTGTAAGAGATTTGATGGGTAATTAAAATAAAAACATTCGAAATTCAATTTGAAATTTAACAGAAAATTAAGTTAATGGCACGTAATTAATTCTTTCTTTGGTCCTTTTTTTAGTGGTTGAAAATGATTAAATAAGTCTTTGTATTGAGAGAATAAATCTTCGTATATGGTTATGTCAGATTCACCTGCAGGAGAAAAAAATAGAAGGTTTAAGTTTTTACAGATTGCTTTCATAAAATGATTAATTGAGATATCTCCTCTTTTTAATGATTTCCTTTTTCTACTCCATTTCGTTTGAAGGAAGATCATTGATAAATAGTATGCCCAAATTTGCATATTAGTTAGAGTGATTTCACCAGATATAGGATCGAATAAAGAATAAGGGGGAGGAAAAACAGCTCGATCATAAAAATCCCAATTATAAGTATGAATCTTAACTCCATATTTCTTAGGATTTTGAAACGGTAAGGATCCTGGTATTGGAATCCAAATAAATAGGACGATAGAACTAACCAATTCCTTTTTATTTAAATATTCAATTTTTTCTAAATTATGAGTCATAGTAGAGAGATTTTCACCACAAAAACCAACGATCCATGATGGAATCGCAGTTATACCAAGTTTTTTAACGTTTTTTAAAGCTTGAAGTTGTTCCTCCCACGAGGGTTTATTCATTAATTCTAAAATTTTTGGATTCCCATTTTCAACCCCAATAACTATGTATCCTTTTTCTTTCAATAAAGTTTTCATAAGTTGCATTCGCTTATTATCCGTTAAATTAGCACGAGTTAGTGCCATAGTAATTGGTGTATGAATTAATTTTTCATATAAATTAACCAGTTTTTCAAAGTGTGTTAGCTTGAAGGGTAAAATAGTATCTGTGAATTCAATCATCCTTTTTGGAAATAGCGCTTCAGCAATCAAAATTTCTTCGATTACTTTTTCAGGATCTCGAAACCTGATTTTATGGCCCCAAAAATGGGGATTAGTACAAAATGTACAGCGATAAGAACAACCACGAGTAGCATTAAGAGGTATATATATGATATTTTTTCTTTCTTTCTTTGGGATTAAATCAAAAGCCATCGGTGGAAGATTACCAAGTTCTTCGTTTGATAACAATTTCTGATCAGGCATTCTTTTCATTTTTGTTGTAATACCTCTAACATTTTCTTCTAATGGTAATCCTTTTAAATAATAATAAACAATATCTCTCATTATTTTTTCCCCTTCCCCTCGAACTACTACATCAATTTTATAATTGGATTCTTCAATGCTGTACCTATCTAAAAAAGTTACATGAGGCCCTCCAACGCACACCAAAATATTTGGATCAATTTCTTTTATTATGTCAATAACTTTTAACGTTGCATTAAAATTAGAAGTATAAGAAGTTAAACCTACTATTGAAGGATTATATTTTTTAAGATGGTTAATTACAGTTTCGCTTAAGGTCGAATTTCCTTTAAAATGACATAAATCAATGTATTGGCATGAAAATCCATCTTGACGCAAATAAGCAGCAATTGATAAAGGGCCTAATTGTAAAGGGATGAGATTTTCAGTTGGTTTAGAATGTTTATAAAAAGGAAATATTACATCTAATGGTCTAAGGATAGGTTTGATCGGAGGAACTAAAAATAATACATCAATAGAGTCCGGCATAATTCATCATCACACACTTTTTAATTTTGCAAATAATTAACGGGAATTATCTTTATTTAATTTTGAAATATTCTATTTAAACTCTACAAACTATGATTTCAATTATATTACAATTGATTTTGAAAAAAAGTATTTAAACTCCCATTGTCAAATTTAACATTGCCAATTGAATAGAATATGAGACATAAATTAAAATGAAAAAACTTAGAACCTTTTTTTGCTATCTTAGTGGAGAACTTCCGAGTAAAGGGCTTCCATCCCATGAAGTGATAGCCATTCTAAAATTATTTAATGAAGAAATTAAAAATTTTTATGTTTACGACCAAGTTTTGTTAGTTTCTTCTAAGAAAAACATTTGTAAAGAAGTTGCAGAGAAGGCTGCCTATGTACATAGATGCGGTGAATTGATTTTCAGCATATCTGACGTTAATCTAGATACTCTAAGAAAGGAATTACGAAAAATTGATTTTGACGAGATATTCAAAAATGAGTACTCTTTTGCCGTTCGTATAAAGAAAATTAAAGATTATTTTCCTGAAATATTTGAAGAAAAAATAGAACGTGAGATTGGGAGAATAATTGAAGGATTTTCAAGCAAAATCATAAAGGTAAATTTAGAAAACCCTGAAATCCTCTTTTTTGGAATATTTACTGAAAATAAATTCTTTTTTGGAATCAATTATATGGAGGTAAAGAGAAAGGAATTAAGGCAGAGAGCACCACATAGGCGACCTTTTTTCCATCCTTGTGGATTAGATCCATTTTTGGCAAGAGCGATGGTAAATTTAGCGGAAACAAAACCACCAGTGACTTTATATGATCCATTTTGTGGAAGCGGTAGTATTTTAATTGAAGCTGCCTTAATGGGATTTAAGATTATTGGTTCAGATATAAGCCAAAAAATGGTTCGGGGAAGCTCATTGAATTTGAAAGCAATAAGTGTTCAAGATTTTAGTATATTAAAAGCTGATGCACGTAAACCTTGTCTTAATAAAATATCTAATTTAGTGACAGATCCACCTTATGGGCGAGCTTCATCCATTTATGGCAAGAATCTTGAGAATTTATTATCTGATTTTTTTAGAAATAACGTTGATTTGATAGATAAAAATAGTTTGAGTATTCTGGCCTTACCATCTACATTAAAAATTAGTGCAATAGCTTCAGAATACAACTTTAAAATTCAACATAAATTTGAATACTATGTTCATCGATCACTTACTAGAGATATTACAGTACTAAAAAAAACGTGAAATAAATGAATGATTTATCTGTGGTCATACTCGGTTCTGGTGGAACAATTCCAACTCGCTTTAGAAATTTATCTGCAGTTGTTCTGAAACGAAGCGGGAGAATTTTCCTATTCGATGCAGGAGAGGGAACACAAATTCAGTTTATAAAAGCATCGTTAAGTATGCATAAGATAAGCGATATTTTTATTTCACATTTACATGGAGATCATATAGGTGGTATCCCAGGTATTCTTCAAAGTTTATCTCTATTAAAAAGAGTAAAACCAATGAGAATTTTTGGGCCTAAAAAAATCAAGACGTATATTTCGGCTATTTATGATACTATGAATTTTGAATTGACATTTCCGGTGGGTGTTATTGAAGTTAACTCTGGAATAATACTTGATGAGAAAGAATTTTATGTTAAATGTGCCCCAGCAACACATAAGATCGATATAGTTGCTTATGGCTTTTTTGAAAAACCTCGTCCTGGCAAATTTTTTCCTGAAAAGGCAGAAAATTTGGGGGTTCCAAAGCCATTATGGAAAAATTTACAAAGGGGAGAAGAAATTATTATTGATAATAGGGTAATTAACCCGCCGAATGTCCTAGGACCAGAAAGACCCGGGAGAAAATTTGTCTATGCGGTGGATACTCGCCCCTGTGAGAATGTTTTGACTCTTTCTAAAGGTGTAGATCTTTTAATTCATGATGGAATGTTTGCTAATGTTTTGCAAGAAAAAGCTATTGAAGGGGGGCATTCTACGGCATTTGAAGCCGCGGAATTAGCCAAAAAAGCTGGAGTTAAACGATTAATTCTAACACATATAAGTTCAAGATATCCAAATTCTAACGAGCTATTGAATGAAGCGCAGAGTGTTTTTCCTAATGTGGAAATTGCTCAAGATTTATTGACAATTGATTTACCATTAATTAAGAATTAAACTTAGGGTAATTCATTTAAGAATAAAAATAATGTTTTCAAGAACTAATTTAATTGATTTAAAATGACATATGCAAAAAAAGTTTCTGAAATTTTACCACTGATGCGAAATATAGAGAATATTAGGAATGTTGGAATACTAGCCCATATAGATCATGGGAAAACCACATTGTCTGATAATTTATTGGCCCATTGCGGGTTATTATCGCCATCATTAGCAGGACAAGCTCGGGCATTAGATTTTTTGGAAGAAGAACAAAATAGAGGTATCACAATAAAGACCGCTAATGTATCCTTACCATATAAATCTGAAAATCAGTTATACATAATTAATTTAATTGATACCCCAGGACATGTTGATTTTAGTGGAGCACGTGATCAAAGCCTTCGCGTTATTGATGGAGCAATTGTAGTAGTCGATGCAGTTGAAGGATGTATGGTTCAAACAGAAATTGTAACAAAACAGGCGCTTGAGGAATTTATTAAGCCAGTTTTGTTTATTAATAAGATAGATCGCCTTATTACAGAATTAAAACTTCCTTTAAAAGATATTGAAACAAGATTAAATGAAATAATTCAAGATTTTAATAATTTTATTGAATTATACGCTGCTGATGAATTTAAGGAACCATGGCGAATTGAAGTAAAAAAGGGGAATATAGCATTCGGGTCAGCATTACATTTATGGGGGTGTACTGCTGAAGAAATGCTACAAAAAAATATGAAATTCGGAGATATTTTAAAATTATATCAAAATAACCATTCTATAAATAGTTTTAATCAAATAAGGAAACATCTCCCGCTTAGTAAAAGTATTTTTGAAATTATAACAAGATATTTGCCAAATCCCCGTCAAGCCCAAAAATATCGGATTCCAAATCGGTGGGTTGGTAAAATATCTTCAGATATTGGACAGGATTTACTAGAATGTGACTCAAATGGAGCATCGCTCCTATATATTTATAAAAACCTTTCGGATAAAAATCTCGGAATAATTTCGATAGGGCGTATCTTTTCAGGAACGCTTGAAGTTGGACAAGAATTCTTTTCGTTATTTTCAGGTGATTATGGGAAAATTCAACGACTTTTTCTTTACATGGGATCTCATCGCGAAAACATAAAATCCTTACCAGCAGGAAATATTGTCGCATTTACCATAAAAAATCCAAAAATAGGTGATACGTTAGTTGAAAGAGAGTATGAAGATACCGTCCCATTTGAAAAAATACGATATGAAACAGAGGCGGTAGTTCAATATAGTATCGAGCCGTTACACCCAAGGGAATTAAATCGAATGATGACTCTTTTAGAAAATATTGCTATTAATGATCCAAATTTAAAAATAACAGTTAATAAGGAGACTGGGGAAATTTTGATTTCGGGTCTAGGAGAGCTCCATTTAGAAATAATTACAAATGAATTGAAAAAACAAGAATTGGAAATAATAACCTCAGATCCTATTGTAACCTATCGAGAGAGTATTCTAGAGAAAAGTGATTTAATCACAGTAAAAAGCACAGATTCTCAGAATTCAATTACAATCCAAATTGAACCGCTCGAACCACAAGTAATTGAATTATTAACTAGTGGACAACTCACTATTAAGATAAGTAAAAATCGTAGAAAAAAGATACTACAAAAATTTACAGATTGGGATGATAATTTAATCCGAAAATTGATTTATTTGGATAGTTTTGGGAATGCAATATTTCTGATTCAAAAAAATAACAATTTTGAAGGAAAAGATGATATTCCACTAATGCTCTATCACAAAATCGAGAAAATTTTCAGATTTGGACCTTTAATTCATGATCCTGTGCGTGGAATAAGGATAAAAATCCTCAATTTGTCTTTACAATCTGAGACCTCTCAACTTAATTTATTTGATTCAATCCCCTTATTAAAGCAAGCAATTTCTAGAGCATTTCTTTCTTCAAATTCAGCCCTTCTTCAACCTATTTATCAAATTCAAATTAAGACACTTCCCTCTTATATTGGTGTTATTAGTAGTATTATAGCTCAACGTAATGGGAAAACCTCACAAGTTGAACAAAAAGGCGCGGATATTTTTATCACCGGCCAAATCCCTGTGAAAGGTACATTCGGTCTGGCAAGTACATTTCGTTCAAAAACATCCGGACATATTTTTTGGCAGACCTTTTTTTCGCATTGGGAACGGATTCAACCGGAGTCTTACATGAAAAAAATCATTCAAGAGTTACGAATTAAGCGAGGAATATTATAATGAAAAGGAAATGCGGCTACCGGGAATTTCGAATCTAATAAGCAATTAAATTTTTCGAACCCGGGTTGGTAGCTTTCTCCTTCCACAATGGGAGGCTACCGTCCTCGCCGCTAGACCATAGCCGCATTATTTTAATGAAGTTTGATTTTCTTCTTAATAAATTGTATGACATGATACAAATTATAACTTTTTAATTTTGAGATTTAACTGTTTATTAAAGATAAAAAATCATTATCTATTCGATCAAATGATGAGATTGTTACACCTTGAATTGATAGAGAGAGTTTTTTTTCGAATTCATCTTTTCGATTAAATAAAATTTTATCTGCAATATTACTTTCTTCAAGCAAAAGGATTAATTTATTAAAATTCCCTTGGTTGAGTTTAGATTTGAGAACTTTCCAGAATTTTTGTATTTTATTTTGGATATTTCGTAAGGCAGGTTCGGATATGTTTGGATTAAGGGATTTAATGTCCGAAACATGGATAGGCCCTCCAGTGGATAAAATTTGAGCTGGATTAAAACCTAAATCTATTAATTTTTTGCGATTTTTGGGTGAATTCACTATTAAAAAAAGATTTTTTATATTTTCTTTAAAATCTGATTTCTTATCTTGTTCTATACGAGATTTAATACCAAAATTTTCATTCAACACTGCTAAAGTTTTATTTAGTTTTATTAAAATATCCTTAACTCTTTGGGAATACTTTTCATTCATGGTAAATGTTGGAGTATTTTTTCGAAATATATTTTTAATATCAATTAATAAGTCGATAGCTTCATTTATTCTCGAAAAGTCAGAGTTACTCATTGTATTTTCTCCTTTTTATTCAATCCTTATTAGAAGGAATGGCTTGTACAAGTAATAAGTTTTTGTTATAAGTCTGTAATTTATAAAGGAGTTAATTATAAAAAACAGAAAACCCTTCCCGGATCATTCATGGGTGAAAATTAAATTTTTTTTAATTTTATTTATTTTTCGTTTAAAATATCTAACATTAGAGGGCATAATAGTAATTAATAAAAGAATAGGGGTGGAGTCTTCTGAAAATGAAACTTTTTGTATGAAGATTTTCTTATTAGGGTAAGATACTATGATATCTTCAGGGTTATAAATGCCGATACCATTTTCATTAAATATGTTAGCAGCTCTAGCAGCTAGCGAGTCTAAATCAACTTCCTGATCCAAAAGCTTTGAATGCGTAACGATAAGGCCCTCATCGGAAGTCAGGATAATCCCATAGAATCCAGATTCCTCAATTATATCGTCTAAAATTTGCTGTAAAACATCTATCTTTCGATCCATTTGTTGCAAAGCATTTAGTTTTCGATCCATAAGAGAGAGTCCCTCATTTTCATAATTTTTAGAGGTAGGGTTCTAGATCTTATCGGTCAGATAATGTTGTAGATGATTTTGTAAAAATCTATTTAAACTCCTATTTATCGAAAAGAATAAATTAAAATTTTGAATCAGAGCTCATTTTCAATTTTAAGTATAAAAATAATGAATGAAATAACTTATTTTATCAAAATAGATATAAATCAACTATTTGATTTTCTTCAAGGAATTGAATCTCTTCTGGAATTTTAATATAACCATCCGTATGTGATAATGTTGTAATTGATTCTGAACCAGTTTGTATAGGGGCTATAATTATTTCTGTGGTGGTTTGATCTATAATTTTCACCGGCTGAAATATTGTGCGTCCCTCACTCGAATATATTCTTTGTTTTACCTTCGCTTTAATGATTTTTTCTTCCTTTTGAGGGAAATAGGTAAACTTACGAACTAAGGGATCAATGAATAAATTATAGGTGATTAAGCATGAAGTTGGATTACCAGGAAGTACGAAGATAGGGATAGATGATATTGTCGATTTTATTGAAGAAATAATTATTGGTTTTCCTGGTTTTATCCTTACTCCATGAATTAAAAAATCAATATTTTCGAAATTAGTTAAAATTTCAGGCAGTAAATCACCTTTTCCTTTTGATGTACCTCCTGTTACAATTACTATATCTGAAATATTGATCATTTCATTTAATTTTTGAGAAATTATCTTTGAATCATCGGGACTGATTCCCATTTTGATAGGGATTCCTTCAGATTCCACGATTGAGTTATAGAGAGTTGTTGCATTGATATCATATATTTTGCCATAGGATATTTGTTCATTTGATGATAATAATTCATTACCTGTGCTTAGTATGCTCACTCTTGGTTTGGTAAATACTGAAACTTTTTGATATCCTAGGGCTGCTAGAGTTCCTAATTCTCTAGGAGATAAAATGGTGAATTTATTTAATACAATTTGATTTCTTTTAATATCGGTGCCAATTTTCGTAATAAATTGCATTGGTGTAGCTGTTTTATAAATCTTTATATAATTATCTTCTTGTTCAGAAAATTCGATCATTACTACTGCATTAGCACCTTTTGGTATTGGTGCGCCTGTTGCGATCTCTATACATTCCCCAGATTTGAGTGATTTAGTAGAAACTTCTCCAGCTCTGATTCCCGCAACAAGTTTTAAAGTTACAGGAGATATTTCATCCGCTCTGAAAGTATCTTCGGCAATTACAGCAAAACCATCTCTTAAACTCCGATCAAAACTAGGTACATCAATTGGAGAAATAATATCTCTAGCTAAGACGCGATTTAGAGCATTTTTTATTGAAATTTCTTCGATTTTAGGTATAATTTTAATTTTATTATTTATTAGCCTCTTTGCTTCCTTAAAAGAAATGGTTTTCAAAAAATTTTGATGTGACAACTTTAATCACCAAGTCGGAAACTGTCGAACTGCTACTATTGTTCCTTTTTCTAAGCCCTCAATATCCTCTGGAATTTCTATTATCCCATCCGATTTAACCATAGAACTGATAATTCCGGACCCTTTCAATCGAGTAGGAGTTGTAAGAATCCTGCTATCTTTCTTTTGAATTGTGACTCTTACAAAATCACGTCTGCCTAGGGCAGATGGAATTTTTTTAGTTAATTCAGCTTGGATAAGTGGTCGTGGATCTAACTCCTTCGCACCTAACATTTTTCGAATCGTTGGTCTAACAAAAATTTCAAATGAAATCATTGTTGCAACTGGAAATCCGGGAAGGCAGAATATTGGAGTATTAGCGATGAAACCAATACATGCAGGGCTGCCCGGACGTATTGCGAATCCGTGAGCAAAAATTTTTCCATTTTTACATGAATTAATTACTGAAGGGAGGAGATCATATTCTCCGACTGATGTCCCACCACTAAATATGATAATATCAAATGTCTTCCCATTTTCTATTGCGTTCAGCAAAGCTTCTAGATTATCGGAAACAACATCAAATCGGGAGGGAATTCCACCGTATATTTCACAAAGAGCTGCTATTGAATAGCTATTTGATTCAATAACTTTTCCAATTTCTGGTTTGGTTCCTGGGGCTATTAGCTCAGAACCAGTTGGGAAAATGGCAATTTTTGGCCTTCTAGTAACTGATAAATCAGTAATACCGCAGACAAGTAGAAGAGCAATATCTTGAGGGCGAATAAAATGTCCCTTTAATAGTAGCAAGTCTCCTTTTTTAACATCTTCACCAATTTTCGAAATATTCTGTCCTGGAGCTACTGGAAAATGAACCACAATGGATTTTTCTAATCTTTTAATATTTTCTAGTTTTATAACTGCATCAGCACCCTTTGGAATTGGAGATCCAGTGGAAACTTGAATAGCTTCTTTGGATTTAATTACTTCAGTTGAATTTTCCGCTGCACCGATTTTTCCTACTACTCGCAATTGTCTTGGATTATGAGAAGAAGCTTCAAAAGTATCTTCAGATCGAAGGGCAAATCCATCCATTGCAGATCGGGAAAAATGTGGGACATTTCTTTGTGAAATAATATCTGTAGCAACAATTCTTCTGAGAGATTTTTCTGTCAAGATTCTTTCTTTTGGAAGTTCGGATATCTGATTTAAAAATTTAGGTAAAATTTCATTAATTCGATGGTATTTTTGGAATCCTTTTAACCTGACGTCTGGCATAAAATCACATAAAATTATTTTCCTATCATATTTAGCATATGATCAATTTCTGGAATAATTAGTTTGTTGAGTGCTAATTCAACTGCATTAGGATTGCCTGGAAGTACAAAAATGATTTTAGATTTGATTATACCCGCCGTAGCTCGGGATAACATTGCGGCAGAACCAATTTCTTCAAAACTCATGTATCTGAATATTTCCCCGAAACCCATTATTTCCTTATCAAAGAGTGGTTGTATTGTCTCTAGTGTCTGATCTCTCGGACTTATTCCCGTACCGCCAGATGTAAGAATGATATCTATATCGCTTTTATCGATTAATGATGATAAAATTTGGAGTATTTCGTCTTTATCGTCTGGAACTATGAATTTATTTTGCAAAATATAATTACTTTTTAAGAGTATTTTTCCAACTAAAGGTGATGTTAGGTCTTGAGGAGTGTCACCAGTTTGAAATTGCTGAGATCGCGTGTCACTTACAATTATTAGAGAAAAGTTGATATTTTTATACTTTTTTTTATGATGACTTAATGGTATCTTTTTACTACTCATTTTTTTCAACATTTTTCTTGATTTTTTTAACTACTCTAATATTTGAGATTTTTGTAGTTGGATACTGGCCCGTTAAGTCTTTTTCCAATGGCTTAACCATATCCCAAATGGTTAGAAGTGCAATCGACACCCCTGTCAAAGCCTCCATTTCTACCCCTGTCCGACTGAGGCTCTTGACTGTACAATTGGCTTTAATCAAATTCTCTTCCATTGAAATATCAATTTGTACATTAGTAATTGGAATAGGATGACATAGGGGGATTAATTGAGGAGTTTGTTTAGCTGCTAAAATTCCCGCAATTTCTGCGGTATGAATAGGATCTCCTTTATCAAGAGAATAATTTTTAATTCGATCTATTGTAGTTTTTTTAAGATATATTGTTCCTTCAGCAGTTGCTTCCCGATAAGCCCGATTTTTAGATGAAATTTCAGCCATTCTGATTTTAGCCGTTTTCATATTTCTTCACATCTGAAACAAAATATAATAATTATGTAATTCCAATTATTTTAAGATAAAAAAGAATTCCAGTTAAATTTTCATATATTTTGAGGATTTAATAATGTCCCAGAATAAAATACCTACTAATAGTTCAGCCAATGCAGGGTTTGTTATTATAAAATTTCAGGCATATAAAGACATAGTTTTACATAGTACCCGTTTTGCGAACCCCGGGATAAATAGAAAGCAATGGCGCGAGGTTTATGGATTTCTAATTGGAACAATCGAAAATGGTAACGTTGTTGTTCATGAATCTGTACCAATGGTCCATGGAGGGGCAACTGAGGTTGAGTTTGAAGAACAACATTATATAGAAGCGGCTGAAATCAATGAAAAAGTGGCAGAGA
Organism: Candidatus Helarchaeota archaeon; assembly: GCA_013375405.1. Next base: position 12,105 of record JABXJU010000033.1, on the reverse strand, counting down.
AAGGATTCTTTCTTGTTGGATGGTACCATTCTCATCCAGGGCTACAAATATTTTTGAGTTCAATAGACATTAAGAATCATATCGGATATCAGGGACTAAATCCAAAAGCTCTTGCTCTAGTAATTGATCCTTCTAAAATTAGTGCAACTTATTCAGGTTTTGAAATTTTTAACCTAGATGATCCAACAAATATTAACTCAACATATAAAAAATTAAATTGGAAAATTACTGGGTTAGATGAGAAATTTATAGGACAAATGCTGATCGATCTTGCCCAAAGGGCAACAATTCAGCGACCTCTTATTGATGAATATGGGGAGGGAATAGTTAGTTCAAGATTAATCCCTCAAACTGGATTAAAACCTGAAAATCAAGAAAGTCCTGCTGCTGCAAGTTCAGTCGCACTTGAAATGTTAGAAAAAGCATTATCGCTTGGAGAAAATGAGGATTATGAAAAAGCTATAGATTTGGCAATTTCTGCCGGAAAAGAATTTGAAGAAAATGGAAATATAGGACTAGCATCAGATGCATTTCTGCAAGTTGGTGGCTTTTTATTTGATTTTTGGACTAAAATTTCAAAAATTCGAACTGAAATTTTTACGCATCAACGTGAACCATCTGAAATAGATGCACAATTAATGCTTAAATTGGCTTTAGCCCTTTCCTCGGCAATAAAAAGGGTTACCTCAGAGAAAATTGGTTTAGAACTTGAAATTAAGGATTTATCTGGAAAAATGGTCAAGGTGGAAGATGATAGAATTCAAATTTCAAATATTTTAATTGAAGCCGCAGAAATTTATGCAAGTTTAATAAGATATTCATTAAAACAGAAAAATATAGAAGACCAGATCAAATATTCTAAAGAAGCCGCAAATATACTAAGTACTGCATTGATTTTTGCGAGGACTGTAAAAAAACAACAAGATCTAATGGGTCAAATTATTAATATAAATAAAATTATCAGTGAAATAAATTTCTATCATATTCGAATTCAGGAGATAAAAGCAGAAGAAATGGAGGCAGCAGCAGAATATATTAGAGCAGCTAAATTATATGTTGGTGGTGCCAAAAAAGCCATTAATGCTGCAAAATCTCTCAAAGACTCAGTTTTAGCAAACAATCTTTATGGTACGGGTGAAATTTGCCTTGGAAAAGGTTATAGAAGCATGGGAGATCATCAAAAATACATTGATAGAGCACCTTGTGTTTCTACAGCTTATTATAATCTTGCATGTATTCATTTTCAAGGATCTATTTCAAAATTTCCAGTGCATGCTCTGGCGGATATCAGAGCCGCAGAAGTCTTCTTCAATAATTGTAAAGAACGAATGCAAAAAACTGAAGAAGAATGTAAAAAATCAAAAAGAAAACCAATTGATCCATCAAAATTAGGGGAAATAGAACCGGAATTTATAATCTCTGAGCCTGAACCTTTATTTTATCCATAGAAAAGAAATTATCCTTCAATTTCTTTGAGGATAGTATATATAGGACCTTTCGGTGTTAATACACTTTTTTTCAGTTGAAATGATGTAACATTCATTTTCCCAAATGACTGATTTTGCCATTTTTGAAGAAGGCTCATTAATGATTTCTTGTCATTCACATATTTTACCCGTCCAATCGTTATATGCGGTGAAAACTTTCTTTTCTCCGGTTTAAATCCCAAATTCTTCAAATTTTGATTTAAATATGTAGTAATAGACGAAAGCTCATCTCTCCCTTCTGAAATTCCAATCCATATTACTCGAGGGCGGGAAGCTGGGAAAGAACCTACTGTTTCAAAATTTATTGGAAAAGCTGAAAATGGTACCTTTTTCATTGTTGAATATATCTCATCAATTATCGTAGGTTCGATATTTCCAAGAAATTTTAAGGTAAAATGAAGATTTTCAGCCTCAACAAACTTTATCCTTGCATCAATAGGTTTAAATTCATCTTGAAATTGGAGAATTTTTGTGATAATTACGGGTTTTTTTATTTCAATACATAAAAAACATCTCATGAGTAATTTTAGTAGCTTCGCTTTTTTAAACTTACATACATTTTTATAGCTTTCTTTCTTTTCAATATCATATGGTGAGGAAAAAGCACAAGATCCGGCAAGCGTTACCAAAAAAGGAAGAAATTGAAACTTTTTTTGATAGAAGATCAAGCGATGATATACTAATTATCAAAAAATTAAGTCTAGAGCCTGTTGGATATCCAATTCGAGCAATTGGGGATGGGAATCCACCTGTTATTACGAGTGATAATCCTGAATTATTCGAAGTTTATGCGCGCGAACAATGGTCTGGATATATTGTTTCAAATGGCACGTTTCTATTTGACCAATTTCTCTATCCTGACTTTGCCTTTAAAGTAGTTCATTTAAAAATTAAAGAGAATTGCTCGACAGGGAAAATCTCCGCAGATACACGAATTTTTCTTAAACAGGAAGTTAAATCTATAAAATTGGAATTTCCTAAAGTCTTTTTTAAAAGTGTTATTGGAAATCAAGAAGCTAAAGATAAGTGTAAAATAATTATGAAATATTTAAAGAATCCAGAGAAATTTGATGACTGGATACCTAAGAATATTCTATTTTATGGGCCTCCTGGGACGGGAAAAACGATGACGGCACGAGCTCTTGCATGTGAAACAGATGTTCCAATTATGCTCACCAAAGCTACTGAATTAATCGGATTGCATGTTGGGGACGGGGCTCGAAGGATACACCAATTATATTCTATTGCGAAAGATAATGCCCCATCGATTATTTTTATTGATGAGCTAGATGCAATTGCATTGGATAGAAAATTTCAGTCAATACGAGGCGATGTTTCAGAGGTTGTCAATGCTTTACTTTCTGAATTGGATGGTTTAAATTCAAATCGGGGAGTAGTAACTATTTGTGCAACAAATGCTCCTTATTTACTAGATAATGCTATCCGAAGCAGATTTGAAGAGGAAATCCCTTTTAACCTTCCTACATTAAATGAACGTTTAGAGATACTTCAATTATACTCTAAAAATACACCAATTAGCATTACCGCGGATTTTTCAAAACTAATAAGAAAGACTGAAGGTTTTTCGGGTCGGGATCTTAAAGATAAACTACTTAAAGGAGCAATTCACCTCGCTATTTTACGGGATGAACACTTAATTACCTCGAATTTATTTGAAGAAATTTTAAATAGGATTCAAAGAGAAAAAAAGTTTAATAAAAATAAAGCACTCTATGGTTAATTTAATTAAAGTTTCCAGTAAGCTCCGAACATATCTTTTATTTGAGATATTAACTTTTTTTCATAATTTTTGATCTCAGAATTAATTTTGGGAGGATTCTCTTTTAAATCAATCCCGAGCTCTGCTAAAACGGAAATTTCTTGGAGAATGCCACGCGAAATAGCTGATAAATTGTAGCCACCTTCTAATAAAATAATGATTCGTCCGTTACAAACTTCTTCAGCCGCTATTTTTGTCTTTTGTATTATATTTCCAAATCCCTGAGTTGTAAGATTTAAATCTGTTAAAGGATCAGAAAAGTGCGCATCAAAACCAGCCGAAATAAGTATAATATCGGGATTAAACTGCTTTACAACTGGAAAGAATATCTCATCCATAACTGCCAAATATTGAGCATCTCCTGAACCTGGAATCATTGTGATATTGAAGTTGTATCCTTCACCCTCCCCTTCTCCAATTTCATCTAAATAACAAGTTCCAGGATACAGAGGAATTTGATGAAATCCAAAAACTAATATTTTAGAAGCGTCAGGCCCACTATAGAACGTATAGGAAGTACCATTGCCAGCATGTGCATCATGATCTAGAATCAGCACACGTTCAATGTTATCGTAACGAGCTCGCAAAGAACGAGCCAAGATTGCAATGTTATTAAAGATACAGAACCCTCTTGCAGCACCTTCGCGTGCATGATGCCCTGGTGGGCGTATTAAACAGAATGCATTAGATATCTCGTTTGTAATAACTTTATCTCCTGCATTAATTGCGCCACCTGCGGCTAAAAGGGCGATATCGAAGCTCTTCTCAGATACTATTGTATCTCCATCTAACCAACCTCCCCCTTGTGAGCAAATTTCTTTTATATGTTCAATGTAATAAGAAGTATGCACCCGTTTAATTTCTTCAATACTTGTAGGAGTGGGAGGAATATGGATAACTTTATCTGTATCAAAGATATTATTTTGATTTAATAATTTCCAAGTTTCTCTCAATCTTATTTTGTTTTCCACGTGATCTCCAGTTTCATGAAGAAGATAATCATCGGAATAGACAATTCCTGTTGGTTTTTGTGCGACCATAGCAAATGATCTCCTATTGGTACTCTTTTTAATAAATAATTCATATTTTAAGAACGAATAATAAAATAATAAGCAAAATAGGCATATAAAATTTTGTGAATCATTTTTAGTGATACGAATTTTCGGAACATGGCAACAAAAACGCATCCGGATGCCGTTGTGGAGTTCTCGAACGTTTCTCTTAGAGACAGAAAAAACAATTTATTACTTTTTTCTGCAAAAAACAGAAGATGATTTGGACACTTGGCTTAAGGAATCGTTTCCCAATCATTCGAAGGGGTTAAAATACGATTTTTCTGAAGATAATATTAAATCAACCGCCTCACCCATGCCAATTAAGGTTTTTCATACTCCAAGTGAGATGATTAAGGTTCCCGATAGAATGGAAGATTTCCTAGATTCATTAGAGCATTTAGAGCGGAAATTTGCTAAATATGTTCTATTGCAAAAAAAAATGGAAAAGAGTACATTATGCATACGTTACCTCAAAGATATATAGGTAAATTTCTTAGAGAATTGGTTAAAGCTGATATAGGAATTATTACTTTTAGTTTAAAGGATAGTAGCAATCCTTCGTATGGGCTTCAAGTCAATGCAGGGTCTTATATACCTCTTCCGTTGGGCGCATCCCGCTTTTTAGATTTATTAAAATCATATTGGGAAAAGACAGGAAAATCTAAATTTACTTTAAAGGAATTGAGTAAAGTAGCAGAAAAGGATGTTAACCAAACTCGTAATGCTTTTAGTAATTATTATAAAGCTCTTATAGATAGAAGACTTATCGAGATTACCAAAGGTAGACCATTGCGACTAAAACTGACCGATAAATGTATAAATTATTTTAATTGGAATGATAATTCAGGATTTTCTTTAAAATAAAATTTTAAATCTATTAGATGAAAAAGGTATAACCTTATTATTACCGCAATATTATTTAATTACAATTCTTGTTTTAGTTTGTGAATCAAATTAATGATATTCCGCACCCGTGCTTTTCGGAGCCAGCGCATTTTCGTGTATTTCGCATTCACCTTCCAGTTGCTTTGAAATGCAATATCAAATGTAAATTCTGTGATAGAAAGATCGGGGCGCATTATCACACATCGAGACCGGGGGTTTCTAAACAAATAATCACGCCAGAAGATGCATTGAAATTAGTTGAAAATCATTTTAAGGAGAAGAAATATAAGGAAGTTGTTGTAGGGATTGCAGGACCAGGGGAAGCCCTATATAATAAAGAAACCTTCCAAACTTTAGAACTGATAAAGTCAGAACATCCAAAGACTCAATTATGTATCTGCACAAATGGATTGCTGTTAAATAAGTTTTCACGGCGCCTCTTTAATTTGGGAGTAAAATACCTCACTGTTACAATAAATGCAGTTTTTCCAATAATTGGAAAAAATATTTATTCATTTATAAATTACAACAATAAGATATATCGAGGATTTGACGCTGCGAATATTCTAATAGAGAACCAACTAGCAGGTGTGCGAAAAAGCTCTGATTTAGGTATGCTTGTAAAAATTAATAGTGTTTTAATACCTGGAATAAATGATTTTCATATTGTTGATATAACAAGGAAAGTTAAAGAAGCTGGTGCCTACATTCACAATGTAATGCCGCTTATACCACTTGTTGAACTAAGCCATATCCAACCTCCTACCTGTGATTTACTTCGAGCAGTTCGTAATCAATGTGAAGAATATCTACCTCAATTCCGACTTTGCAAACAATGCCGTGCAGATGCATGTTCAATTCCGGGTTTAGAATGAAGATAAATTCCGTATAAATTTGCTTACCGAAAATTTATTTAATAAAAATGAAATATCCTAAAAATAATTGCAGAAATAATATGTAAATATAGTTAAGTTTTCTATATTTTGGTAGTTAGATGTGATGTGAATGCCAAAAAAGAGAAAAACAAGATATAAAAAGAAAAAAACAGGCTTGGAACTTCTAGCAGCGGTGTGCGTCGCAATAGGGGCAGTTCTTTGTATAGTATTCGGGCTTTTGAGCGTTATTTCAGCGGGCAGTTTGTATCAAGATTATGCATTTGGAACAATTATTCGAGAATTCCCTGTCAAGGAAATATTAGCGATTGTATTCGGTGTTATCATCATAGTCATCGAAGGCTTTAATAAGTTAGATGACTATTGGTCAATAATCCTTATTTTCATTTTAGGAATCATTGCTGGTACAATTGGAATGTTATTAATCATTATTGGAGCTTTAATAGCCATCATTGAAAAAGTTCGGAAAGAATAGATTATCATTTCCTTTTTTTATAATACTTATGGTATCGATTTAGCTATACTTAACAAAAAAACTTATTTAAATCATTAAAGATATTAATTAAACTAACGAATTTTTAGAAAGACATTTGTTTAAAATATCGTTTTATAGAAGGAAAGATTCTTAATAATTTTTTTAAAAACATAAATAATTCTGAATTTCATCTTTAAATCAGCATTTGAGTCGTCAGAAACATCAGTGTGAGGATTTATGTGACAGAAAGAAGGCCCAAAAAATTTGAATTTGAGCGCCAAATGAAAATTTATAAGGATTTACTCAATGAAGGCGAAAATTATGAACTAAATCATAGGTGGGAGCAAGCTTTTAATTTATACATTAATGCGGAGAAAATAGTTAAGAAATATGGATCAAAAATTGAAATCGGAAATATATATTACAGAAAGGGTAGGGTTCTTGCCCAGAAAGGTAATTTAAAAGAATCCTTAAATGCTTTTAAAGAAAGTTTAAAATTCTTAAAAAAGGGCGAGGGAATGCCGTTACAAATTGCAACAGTTACAGGTGCCATTGGTGATGCCTATAAAATAAATGGAACCACAGGAGAGGCATTAAAGGCATATCAAGAAGCATTAAAGATTTTAAAAGCAGAAAAAGAGCGAGTCGTATATACACATTCACACCTCATAAACCAAATTTTAGAAGCAATGGCAAAACAATTGAACAACATAGGTGAAATATATCTGTTATTAAAATACTGGGATAAAGCTTTAGAAAACTGTAGAGAAAGTTTAAAAGTAGCTCTAGACTTGAAAATAAGTTCAATAATTTTGACATCCAGATTAGCCATTTCAAAGATATATTCAGAAAAAGGAGACAGTAAATCAGCATTAGAATATTTAATGAAAAGCATTGATATTGCTAAAAAAGAGAAAGATGAATTTAATTTACTGAAAATATTTTTAGAAATAGCAAATATTTACAATATCGAAAAAAACACCAAATTTTCCCTCAATTATTATCGAAAGGCGTTGAAGTTATCGGAAAAATTAAAAAATAAGCAAAAATTAACGGAAATATTAGATAAAATAGGAACAGTATATTTGGAAAAAAATAATAGAAAAAAGGCTATAGAGTTTTTACAGAAAAGTTATGAAATTGGGAATGAAATAAAGCAGTACTATTTTGAGTATATTTTATATCATTTAGGAGTTCTCTATTATTTAAACAAGGATTACGATAGTGCGTATAAAAATCTAAAGGAAAGTCTGAAATTCGCCGAAAGAACTAATGATATAAAACTTCTCAGATCAGTTTCTATAAAAATAGGGGATTTGTTGAAGCTTAAAGATAGTTATGACGACTCCATCTATTATTATAAGAAAGCGTTAGAACATACAAGAAATCTAGAAACCCAAGTAAAAATCTTAAATAAAATTGGACTATCTAATTTGTTGTATAATAATTTGCACGATGCAAATGATTACTTTTTGAGAGCATTTAATTGGCTCCGAGTATTATTATTGGCAGAATTGAATTTTGTCAAAAAACGGCAATTGCTAAAGGAATTCTCGGATATACCACAAAATATGTGTGCAATAAAATGCGTTTTATATGAAAAAACAAAAAATATTGAATTATTAAAAGAGGCTGTTGGATATTCTGAATTTATAAGATCTCAAAAAAGACCTGCCGATCTAAAAAGTGATTTCAAGCGAAAAGACAGTCTAGAGCGAAAAAAAATTCAAATTCAAATGGATAAAAAATGTTTAGAATTGAAAGAATTAAATGGCCAGTATCAACTGGAAAAAAATATTAAAGCAAAGGAAAAGTTATTGGCCCAAATTGATGAAACTCAAAGGATTCTTTTTCTATTAGATGATAGTATATGGGAAACGAGCACGGGGGCGATAGAGAGTTTTCCACACCCTGTGGAAAAGATTTTTGGTAAATTATTTAGCGTTTTTAGAAATATTTCTGATTCTTGGGCAATCTTGGACTTCGTATATGTAAAAGCTTTAAATAAATTGTATATTTTTTTCATTAATATGAAAAGTAAAGAATTATATTTATTCTCAAAACAATTCAATGAGAGATTCACCAATTCAGTGCAAAACAAATTAAAACAACTAGAAGATCCAAAAGTTAAAGAAAATCATTTAAAATTTGAAAAAGTTTTGGTTTCATTGAATAACTTAGGAGGTAAAATAGTAACTACGCCTCTAACTAACTTTCTAACAAAATCAGATATTATAACTCTTACAATCGTTCCGCACTCATTTCTTTGGAAATTATCATGGGAAACAATGTTAATTAAGAAAAGACAATTGAATCAATTATTTAAACTTCAACGTATTTTTTCTCTTAATTATTTAATCCTCCAAAAAACAGCAGAAAAAAATTAACCCGACTATATAATGAATTGTAGTTGGCCTTTCGTGGGGTGAACTAGCAGACCATTTTTCTCTAATTCAGCCAGTTGTATTGAAACCCATTCCTCAGAGAATCCTGCCTGCTCTGCTTCTTTTATAAAATCATTTTCGAGAATGATTTGATTTAAAGAGTTTCTTTGAATTTTACGTATGAGATCTAGAAATTTTTCTTTTTTTCCTTTAAGTATAAAGGAATTTTTTGTGGAATCAGTTATTTTTTGTCTTATTTCTGGTGGTAATTTTAAATTTTGAATTAAAAAAATGGTGTCCTTAAGTGAGTTGGTAACTTTTAAAATTTTCATGCGTCTAATTACAATTTTCTTCTGACATTTGGGACATTTCTTCGTTTTTTGTATATAGGGACAATATAATAATGTTTCACAACGTGGACAGTGGAAAATTTTATAAGTTGTCATGATATCTCATGTCTTATTAATGTTGAATTAAATAAAATCCTTCTTTTTTTTATGATTAATTTTTTATTCTAGAAAACCAATAAAAATATCCCTTATATGTTCTTGAAAGAAAAGAAAAAAAGTTAATAAAAAATAAAAGGAGTTTCATTTCAACAAAGTATAGATCAATCAAATTATAGGGATTGTTTATTAATGAGTAAAGAATTGAAAAGACTTGTTTTGGATGTATTAAAATTACATAAACCCACAAAAATAGAGGTAGCTTCAAGTTTAGCCGAATTAGAAGGTGTGGATGGAGTTAATATCGTATCTGTCACAGTTGATAGAGAGACGGAAACTATAAAGATTACAATCGAAGGTAATCTTGATTATCAAGCAATTCGTGAAAATTTAACTGCAAATGGATGTAGTATTCATTCGATCGATCTGGTTTGTGCAGGTAAAAAGATAATTGATGAAGGAAAAACACCTACTCATGGAATTTAGAATAGACAACGAATTTATCATTAAGCACAGAGGATCTGAGAAAGATGGCTAAATCAATTAAAATTATTTTTGCAGAATTAGATTATGGTGGTAAAACATCAATATTGCACACATTAAAACAAAAAAAATAAGCAATTGAAGAATTAAAACCTACTAAAGGGATTGAACGTTTATCAATCGATATTCTTGATTGTTCTTTTACTTAATAGGCGCATTCTCTTATATGTATAAAACCATGCCAAAAAATGAGCACCCCGAAAGGATCCTTATTGATTGGGAGGATAGAGGATATGCATTTTTGGGTTCAACTGAAATTGAAAATTTTGAATTTTTTTTTTATCAAATATTCCAATAATCCACGAAAAGTTGTCCAAAAATTTGTTCTCCGTTCTTTAATTGAGTCATCAAAGCAAATTAAGGCCATCATCAGATCATACTTTGAATAATAATATTTCCTATCTTTAAATTAAAAATAAAATTGAGATTCTATATGGAATAATTCCAGAGTTTTTAAAATAGTTTGAAATGATTTAAGCATTAGTTTTAGTAATGTAATACATTCTCCCAGTTTTTTAGTGGTATTTATTTATTATTTTTAAATATCATTAGTATGAGACCAGATATCTTATTATTTCACCCACCAAATATTTTAAAGCCAAATGCATTAAGATATTCGAGTATTTCGCCTCTGATATGTGGTTATGGTTTATTACATATAGGTGCTCACTTAAAGAGGCTCGGTTATAATGTAGAATGTTGGAATATTCCTTTAGCTTACAAATTAGGTTTGAAAAATAATCATATTAAGGGAATTCTCAAAACTTATGACCCTTTACTTGTTGGAATTGAATTAAATTGGCTTCACTTAAGTAAAGGGGCTTTAGATTTAGCAGATTTTTTGAAGGATCTTTATACGAATGTTCCAATCGTAGTTGGGGGCGTTCATGCTACACTCTTTGCAGACCAAATAATTAAATTTAATGATGCTATAGACGTAGTCGTAAAGGGCGAAGCCGAGAAGATAATGGAAGATTTAGCCAATAAAATTGAAAAAAAACAAGATTATCGGAGAGTTATTGGAACAATTTCGAAGGAAAATGGCAGAATAATCAAAAATGAAGGGAAGAATATACATGAAAATCTTGATTTAATTCCGCCCTATTCCCCTAATCTATTAATGCCTAAAAAATTAAACCCCTATAATTTAGCTATAATAAATACATGTCGAGGCCCCTGTAATTTTGATTGTATCCATTGTCTTGGAGCAAAATCAAAATATTGCCTATCAACTCGTTCAAAAATCACATTTCATTCAATATCGTGGATTATCAAACAAATTCAATTACTTTTAGACCATACCAATAAAATTTCCATCCAAGATTATATTTATTGTAATCCAAAATTTATTATAGAATTATGTAAGGCAATACAACGAGAAAATCTGCAAGATTCAATTGATTATTTCAATATTGCCATAGTACCCACTCAAAATATAAACAATAGAGTAATGAATGAATTAGCCAAAGCAGGTGTTGATAATATAGACATCGGCATCGAGAGTGGTTCGGATTATATCCTAAAACATTTAAAAAGACCCTATAATACTTATCAAGCTTCTGTAGTTATCAAAAATGCAATAGAAAATGGTATTCTTCCAAAAACATATTGGATGATCACTGGATTCGAAAGACAAACAGATTTACACGCTAATCAACAATTACTAAAAAATACTATAAAATTGGGAGCAATCCCTAAATGGGTGACTCCACTTTGCATAATACCAAAAACTGAGCTTCATTATAATGCAAGAAAATACAAAATAAATTTAAAATTGTCCTCTTTCCAAGACTATTTAAGATTCTCCACTGAAAAATTCAATCGCAACGCATATTATCCCCCCTTGGTGACACATGAAACCAATTTAATGACAATATATGATATTTTAAAAGCTGTTAATGAAATAAAGACTCTTATTTTGCACAATGAAGACATTATTTTAGAAAAATTAGAGGAAAATAAAAAATACTATTTGCGCGTGCACCCCAAGTTATACGAACCCCCATTGATTCAAAGAACAGAAGCGAGTTTAAAGTATATTCGTAGTACTTTTTTTTAATTATCTATTTTAACCCGCAAATGATTTATTTATTTAAAGTAGATATTTTATCTGACGATCCATGAGGAAAATAAATGCCGTAATTTTTGATTTAGATG
>JABXJU010000233.1 GCA_013375405.1 Candidatus Helarchaeota archaeon | reverse complement strand
GTTTGTAAAAGATAACCTAAATAAATGCTTCTCAAAGAAAGAGTTCTATTTTGAGACACTAAAAAGTTTCCTCAATTAAAATAAAATAAAGTGTTTTATTTCTTTTTTGACTTAAATATTATCGCTGGTTTAGTTCTTTCAGAATAAGTAAAATTATCAGCTTTTTGATTGTCACCGTATTTAAGCGTGAGTTCTTCTAAATTTCCCGCATATAGAGCCCTAGGTCGGCAAGTTTGAACGCATACTGGAATTTTATTTTCCAGGTGCCTGTCTAAACAAAAATTACACTTTCGCATCTTTACTCCCTTTTCTGGTCCGAATTGCGGTGAATCGTAAGGGCACGCCTTTAAGCATTTAGAGTCACATTCTTCGTTGCCCACGCATTTATTACTATCCACAATCACTATCCCATCTTCCTCTCTTTTTGTTATCGCCTTGACAGGACAAACAGGAATGCAGACAGGGTCTTCACAATGATAACACGGTCTTACTAAATAACTCACGAACACATTTGGTGTCTTTCCTTCTTCGTTATAAAGTATTTTCATCCAAAATTCAGATCCCGCGGGAACATCGTTCCAATCTTTACAGGCAACGATGCAAGCAGCGCATCCTGTACATCGAGTTTGATCAAAATAGAATCCAACCTGCATTTTATTTCACCTCCGGTTTCTCCTTGCTTACTTGAACAAGGCATGTTTTTAAACAAGACGCCCCGTCGGGAGCGTACGCATTTTTTGTCAAGGTATTGGCACACCCGCCCCTATCAATACCTTCCTCGTCGGGAGCATACCACGCTCCTTCATGGATAACAATAACTCCCGGAATTATTCTTTCCGTAACCCATGCTTCTATCGATATTATCCCACGATCGTTATAGACGTATATTAAATCTCCTGATTTGATACCTCGAGGTTCAGCATTAGCGGAATTAATCCAGCACCTATGAGGATCAATTTCTTTAAGCCACTCAATGTGGTATAATTCGGAATGAACTCTATTCTTAGGGTGAGGAGATAACATTTGTAATGGATATTTTTCAGTTAATGGATCAAATCGATCTTCCCATGTACTTGAGTATTTAGGAATCGGGGGCAAGGTGGGATTGTTTATATCAGCAACTCGTTGCGAAAAGATTTCAATCTTTCCTGAGGGCGTTTTGAAGGGATTGTTTTCAAGGTCTTCAATTTGCTGTTTAAACGCTACATAAGGTTCTTCAGAGTCTACTCTCCAAATTCCATCTTCTTTATACTTGTCATAATCAGTGACATACTTTTTGATATCTCTGGTATGTCTCCATAATTTTTTTAAATGCTTTGTCTCGTCGTAATGCATAAATTTTTCTAGGCCTAATTTTTCAGCGAGCAATTCAGCAATGGTGATATCATGCTTGCATTCTCCTACAGGTTCAATGGCTTTATTCATGTATCCAAAATATGGTCCTGAGGGCCATGGGCGAGTTAGATCCGATCTTTCAGCCATACTGGTAGTTGGTAATATGATATCTGCATATCTGGCCGTTGGTGTCATGAATAGTTCGACGCTAACCATATAATCGAGCTTCTTTAATGCTTCCGCATTACGATTCGCATTACCTAACTGATTTAAAAAATTATTACACGCAAACCATCCAAACTTAATATCAAATAGATACCCACCTTTTTTCCCTTCTATTATCTGATCAAACATGGCATTAGTATGCACCCTTGTTCGAAGCCGACGGTTCAAATCCACAGACCCTCTCACTGAAACTCTATTGGGGTGATTTTCTTCCACTGGATTACGACCTGGAGGTAAAATAAACGGTCCAAAAAACATGTGTGCAATTGGAATGCCCATTAATCCACCACAAGCAGCGCCCCCTTTTCGTCCAACATTTCCAGTCATTGCACTTAATGTCATAGCACCTCTATTGTATTGTCCCCCCATCGCACTACGTGCGGGTCCTTGGCAATCCATTAGCGCAGCTGGCTTGGTGGTCGTATATTCCCGAGCCAAGTCTCTAATCGTTTCTGCTGGTACGCTACAGATCTTTTCAGCCCATTCGGGTGTTTTTTCAACACCATCTTCTTGACCCATTACATATTTCTTGAATTTATCAAACCCTACTGTATATTTATCCAGGAACGCTTGGTCGTGAAGGTTTTCTTTTATCATTATATTGGCCATGGCAACCATCATTGCCACATCGGTACCCGGTATGATTGGAATCCATTGATCAGCGACAATAACATCTGTATCTGAGTATCTAGGATTAATACTTACAACTTTAGCACCTTTTTCATGTGCTTTAATAAGATTATACAAGGCATCTGTTCCTGAGTTCATTCTAGCCGGATCCCAACCCCATAATATAATTAATTTCGAATTTAGCATGTCTTCCCGACCATGCCCCACAAATGGTGAGCCGTATTGCGTTTGGGTCGCCCAAACAGCCCCCTCAGAGGATACATTTCCATGGTGCGTGGAGAAACCCCCAAAGTGGGTAAATAAGCGTACGTAATTAACTACTGGATGATGATAAGCAGCAATATATCCACCACTCATGGGAAGAAAAATCGCCTCATTACCGTATTTTTCTTTAACTTCAATGAGTTTTGCAGCAATCTCATCCAGAGCTTCGCCCCATGAAATGCGTTTAAACTTACCCTCTCCTTTTGGTCCTACTCTTTTCAGTGGATAGAGAAGCCGTTCTGGATGGTAAATTTCTTTACGAATCGCGCGACATTTTGGGCATGTCCTAAGTTGATGTTCTTCGTCAACTAAGTCGTCCCCTTCAACGCGGATAATCTTGCCATTCTTTACGTGAAATTTCAGAGGACAGCGACCACCACAATCGAACGCAGAGGTTGTCCTGACGAATTTTATTTCGTCTTTATCTTGATTATTATCTTGTTCCATCATGTTATACCATCCCAGTTTATAATTGAAATTAAAACAAATCAAATGATGATTTATTAATTATTAAGAGTATTAATTTTTTTTTAGTAAAAAGCGAACCAATTCTGTACATACACAATCTGCGCAATAATTTAAACTTAAACGTAATTAGCCCCTCTTCTCAAAGAAAGAGTTCTATTTTGAGACACTAAATAATTCCCGTATTAACTCACAACAGAATTGTGATTTTTCAAAAATAATACGAAATTATTTAAAAAACTTATCATGTTAATAATTCTTTAATTTCAAAATAACACAAAATTTTTCAAAAATAATACAAAATTCTTTAAAAATGATTAATTCCAAATTCAAACTGCAGGGTTTTAAAATAAATGACAAATTCAAAATAATTAAATTATCCACCAGCATATAAGTGGAAATATAGATTACTAAAATATTCGGTGAAATCATACTATCAAGTTAATGTAATTTTACCAGAATTTAAAGATAACGTAATGCAAAGAACTGGTGGCAGAAGCCCTGGCAGCAGAAGCTCGTCGCCGTCGTTGAAAATAAGTAAATCGACTCGTAATCTATTTTTAATATGGGAGAACGCTTATTTGATGGAAAAGTTTTTCGTCTTCTTAACCCAATTTGAAAAATAGTATAACTATTGTTCCCCATTAAATACCCTATCTGACTTTGCTTTTAAATAGTACTTTCGCGCATAAAAAATTTGAATATTCCATGAGAAGATTATGGACGCCATATATATTAAACCGATTGTCGCGTCAATGGAAGGTACTAGAAGAGATAAATAAATGGTTAGTACTAAAATACTAATTCCTACGGAAAAAATGCCGATCGTGAAACCAAGGTAGGCTCTAAAATTATTAAAGAGCGTACTATTGCTTTTACCCATCTCCCCTATTAGACCACCTAAACAAACGAGAGAGAGTGCAACGCCAATCATTCCGAAAGAAATGATGAATATAATAGGCTGAGAACCAAAATATGAGATCAGTGCAGGTCCAAGAAGTATTCCTAAAAAGAGAAGGAGAAATGCCCAGCCTAGTACGATCCTAGCTTTGTGGATATGTGAATCTCTAACAAATTCATTCTCTTTTTCATTTTCGTTCATTTTTCCCATTTTGCTACGTTTAAGAAGGATTGTTAGAATGAAACCAATGAGGTATCCCGCGAAGATACTAAGGGGGAAGGTTGGAGATAGAATATCTAAAAACATCGGTAGGAGATATATAAAAATTATAGGAATAATTAAGATACAAATGATAAACAAAAGTTCTTTAGTACTCCTCTTCATGAAAATCATCTGATATGCTCTCTATTTATAAACCACCACAATCGAATGCAGAGGTTGTCCTGACGAATTTTATTTCGTCTTTATCTTGAATATTATCTTGTTCCGTCATGGTATCCCATCACAGTCTATAATTGAAATTAAAACCAATCAAATGATGTTTTATTAATTATTATAAGTAATATTTAAAATTAAAAAGATATAATTTCATTCTTCGATTTCTAGTATTAGACTTCTATAACAAAACTATTTTCGCCTTTAGATTCCACATTTACCAACTGATGCGCCCCACTGGGTAGAGAAATGTTATATACTCCATAATAACCCGTAAAATCAATCCATCCCGTGGAATTTGTCAGCTCAAATCCAGAAGTCCGCCACTCACCATTAATCAATTGATCTATAGCGTGATATACGGGTTTAGGACCTAAGGTAGTGTTTAATAGACCGTGCCCAGCAGTACTGGGACTTCCATCTATGAAACCCCACCAAACTACACCCCCCACGGCAGGATGGCTAAAAGCGAGTCTATGCACCCGTGAGGCGTACTCAGCTTGGGTTTCCTCTGACCACATCCCCTTTTTCCATGAGTTGGTTATTGGAAGAGGTGCAGAGGTCGGCATGAATTCGGTGATATGTATAGTTTTTCCAAGTTCTGCATAGGCATTGAATGTTCGCCAAATTTCCGTGGCAGGAATCCAATCTGCGTGGACATTCCCATCATGGGATTGTAACCCAATTATCTCGAAGGGTGCATCTCGGGCAATTAGGTCACTTAATAAATTGTAATACGGCCCATTGCCAAAATCATGGCCAAGGATTCCATACTCATTAACATAAAGATGCGCATTTGGATTGGTCTGGTTGGCCCACACGAGTGCATTATAGACATAATCCACACGACTCATATGAGCGAAGGGAATTGTATGAATCGGTTCATTCACTACATCCCAGTGATCTATTTGCCCCTCAAATTTTGAAACCACGCCAGTTACACGGTTCTCTAACGCTTCCATCATTAATGTGTCATTATCCACCGGAAGCCAATCTGGATATTGAGTTGAAAACCATACAAGTGGAGATTGTTCTCGTGACCATAAGATCGGGTGGCCCTTGAGGGTGATGTTATTCTGCAGGCACCAATCTCGTGATGCATTAATTTTTTCAGCCTCGGTTGGAAAAGATCCCTCCGTGGGTTCGTAGCCGGGCCAGTAGAAGGGGAGAATTGCCAAATTAAAGAGCTTTGCGAAAGAACTCAGATAGGTTTCATTGTATCCGGGTTCGCTATAATTAGGTAGACCACCAAAAAATGTACATCCAAAAAGAAATTCATGCTTGACATGATTATATGTTATATTCCATCCTTGAATATCGGTCCCATTTGCATATTGTAGATGAATTTGAACCGGACCTGTACGATACTGCTGAATCCGTTCATCACACCCGCTAAGAGCTTATTGTCTCGAAATTCTCCGATTAAATTGGGTATATACGGTGAAAGCAGAAGGAATAGTAAAGAAGCATTAAAAATTAGAAAGATAATAAAACCGCCCTTCCCTTGCTTGCTCAATTTCTTATAAAATGCCATTTTTTTTTACACCTTCATCAATAAGTCCCAAAAAGACTCACTGTTATTGGAATTGAAGCGAGAAAACCCCACAACAATACCATTTGAACGAGTTCGGGAATTATTGCGCGTATTACGGAGGTTTCAAAGAACGACTGGTTTATCCTTAATTCCATGAGCCACTGCCACGCCAAAAAGATAAAGAGAATAACGAAGAAAATAATCGTGGGTACCGTGAAATCAATGAACGGGGGGAATGTGTATGAGATGTATAGTTTTTCGAAGAAATATATCCATAGAATGGTAAAGATTCCCAAAAACAATAGCGGGGAAATGGAAAATCCATGGACTCCTAAATATTCTCGACAACCCTTTTTAGACATCTTTTTCTTTGAAAAAAGAGTCATAATTATATAGTTCCCTAATCCCACTGCAACAAAATAAATCGCTGCTACGAATAAAAATCCACCCAGAAACACCACAAACAGATCGGAAGAGC
>JABXJU010000232.1 GCA_013375405.1 Candidatus Helarchaeota archaeon | reverse complement strand
TAACTGTACCCACAACTGCGCCTATAGGAGGAAGCCAGTAAGGAGAAAGTTGCAAGATATAAATTATGAACGAAATAACAGTTACATCAGTCTCTGAAGTATCTCCTATTACATAATCTGGACCATCGTATCTTGCAACCACTCTAACCGTACTAACGTCTGAGGGTACCTCCAAACTGACAGTTGCGGTTCCAGTGACATCAGTACCAGCCGTCTTTACAACGATTGGTCCAGCCCCATCATAATAAAATTCAAAAGTAACAATTTCACCTTCGGGGGGTGTACCATTAATCAGTAAAGTAGCACTGATTTCTAGAGTTTCCCCTACTACTACTTCACCAGGAAGTGTACCCAAAGTTAAAGAGCTGTTCAATGTAATTATTTGAATCATACTGGAATTAACAGTTTTGGTTTGTATGGTCACATTTCCTGAGTATTCAACACTCACCCCAATATAACTAAATGCCGAATTAGCAGTGACCGTTAATTCTGCAATCCCGGAACCATTCGTAAGTATAGTATAAGGAGTTTCTATAGAGCCAGGAACCTGAAGTTGTACCTTAAATGTGACAGGGACATCAATAATTGGTGGGCCACTCTTGAGGGTAAGATTGGCATATACTGTGAAATCAGTACCCGCTAGAACATCATTAGGCATCCCTAGCAATGTTAATTCCACCTCTGCTTTTGGAATAATATAAAGCGAAACATTTAATGACGCAAATTCATGTTCTGATGAAAAGGCACAAAATGTAATATTATAAGTAACTCCTTCCGAAAGTCCTACACTGGATAAATCAAGATCATACTTATATAAACCTAGGATGGGCGATAATAGACTCATACTATCAATTAAATTACCTACTTTAATTGTGAAATTACCGCTCAAACTATACACTGTAGGAATAGACTCCTCGTTAAATACATCTTCATAAACTGCAAAAATCGTGACTAATTCTTCTACATAATGTGAATAAGAAGTTTCCAAAGGTACTATAATCGTAGGTAACTTCTTAATAGCGACTATTATGTATAAGTCTGCTGCAGTATAGCTCGCTTGCTGAATTGAAATCTTTAAAGTATGATTTGTATTTGATTTGAAACCTGTCACATCAATTGTGATGTTATAATAACCAAAAAAGGCTGGAACCCAACTGATATCTGGACCACCCCCCAGCCAAGTCCCAGTTATTATTGCGTTACTGAGGGGTTCTAGGGTGTCATGACTAAAATAATAGACCGTTACCTTAACACTAGCATTATGATATGGGGCTGGATTAGCTATAGCGTACGATTGATTTATTGGAATTAATCCTCCACAATTCGGCGCTGTGACGCTAATATTGGATGTTGTCCCCCCAATTAACACACTAAGATTGAAAACTTCATCGGAGAGATACATTGGTTTTGATAAATTAATTGAAAAGTTGTGCAATCCACTAGCTACTCCTAATGTTAATATTTCGATCTCATATGTTCCATTCAAATAATCATTGGAAATCTGGAAAGGTGCAGGCCAGTTCGTACCATCGGTGCTATTTTTAACTAACAATGAAGGATTTGTCATGGGTAAACCAGTATAATTATTGAAAAATTCTATATAGGCGATGATTGATTGTCCAGACTCCAAGTTTGGCGTATGCGTTTTATAAACTATTTTTGTAGGAACGCTATGCACGGTTAATGTCGTCACATTAATCCCAGCAGCCGTTCCATTAAACCATGTTACTTGTAATTTTGCATCAGAATATGAACTAATTGAGGTATTTGCTGGTGTCCAAGTTGGACTAAATTTAATTGTTTTATTAAGACTAATTGACTCTCCTATCGTATCATTATAATTAGCCTGTAATGGGAAAATCGTTAAATTAACATCTCCGCTATCCAACACCTCCGTCAAGTTCCCAAATATCTCTATTGCGTCAGTACTATTCACTTCTGAGACAATGCTACCTGACCGCCTAATATACACTTTTTCAACGTAGTTTGTATCATTACACTCTATTATCCACACCCCATTGCTTGCGTTACCTATTGTAACCTTCAGCACCGAACCAAGATCACTCCAATTCCACTGATTATGAACGGTCTGGCTTTTCCACACATTTTTAATAGCTTTCCATCGTGGGATCGTGAATTCTAATTGATTATCAGTCGAACCTCCAATAAAGGTAGCTTGATAGGAGGTATTCCAGTGAATAATCTCATCGGTTGCAAATCCTTCAAAATTGGTGTCAACTACCCCTATATATGTTGAATTGTAAGAGACGAACCATTCTACAAAAAATTCAACCGAAAGATTTGCAGAAAATGTAAATGAAACTGACCCATTGGAATCTGAATATAGAGAGGTGGAAATCCATTCACCATCATTCAGATTTTTATCAGTTATCTGGGTGCCATTAATTCTTAGATCGACTTGTGATGGAGACCTTGACATATTTTCAAACCCGATTTTCAGGGTGAAATCAACCGGCTCAAGAGTCCAGCTGGGTGCGGAATATCTATAGGCGGCTCCAGCGTCGACGCCACCACTGTCCCAACCGTGTCCCCATATATATTTTCCACCTGGATCAACTGAAGGATAGATAGCGATAAAAAATGCATTATCATAGGTATTTGCGGGATTTAAATTGATAGGAGCGGAAAGATTATATGAATTCCATTCATTATCACCCCCTAAGTCAAATGGCACACTTTCTGAAAGTAATTCAACATGAGGTGCAGGACGAGAACCTTGTAAAGTTGCGTTATAAACTGAAACTTGAACGTTTGAAACTTTATGAATCTCATATAGAAAGATAGAGAAATTATTAAGAGTTAATGGAGAACTTATATTAAATTGCATTGCATAGAGAGTATTTTCAATATTGATCTGTTCAAAAAACTGTAATCCCATGTAGTCTTCCACTGTCGTATCCATTATAATATGGCTCAAGGTTATGTTTGTAAAAGTTATTGTCCCTGGAGATGGAACAGGGATCTCTAAGGAGGTGTTTGAATTTGACTTGAATTGGGTTGAATTTATGTTAGATCTTAGAGTAACATTAGCAGGAATTCCGGTACCAGTAATTCTGCCATTAAATGAACTAATATCTGCATCTGTATGAAGATTTACCTCTCTCCCATCAGTAATTTCACCAATCCGTTTTGGGGCAACGCCGTTTATCTCGTTCTGAAGTAGAATTAATCCATAGGCGAATACGGGTGAAATAACGAGAAAGAATAAAAGTATAAATTTCAAAAAAGTATGAAATCTCATTTTTTCCACTCCATATGGATGTTTAAATTATCTACAAATTAAGAAATACGGGAAATCAAATTAAAAATATTCATGCAATTATTATGATTATATTTTTGAATTGATCTTAATTATAAGAATATTATATTAAAATTAACAAGGAATAAAAAATGTCTAAAAGCGTGACTAAATTACTTATTATGGGTTTAGATAATGCAGGAAAAACCTCGATCATCCTCAGTTTAACAAAAAAAGCGAATCTCTTATCCTTTTGTTCACTAAATCCCACGGCAGGTTTGAATATTGTAAATATCGATGATGACCCGAATATGAAATTCAATATTTGGGATTTTGGGGGTCAAAAAGCATACCGTGACGAATATCTCCAGAAATTGGATGAATATATCACCGAAGCAGATAGAATGATCTATGTCATCGATGCCCAAGATAATGAACGCTACGAACTAGCATTGACTTATTTGAAAAACATCATTAAAATCCTCCAAAACCAGCGACAAAAGCTCGATTTTTCCGTTTTTCTCCACAAATGCGATCCAAACTTAGATATGGAAATTAGCTTTCACAACCGCGTGAAACACGAATTAATTGATAAAATTAAGAAGCTAATGCCGTCCGGCATTAAGTATAAGATTTTCAAAACGAGTGTATACACAGTTTTTAAGAAAAAACTAGTTGATTAGATTAAAGCTCATAATTATTTTCGGTAATTTTAATAAATTTTGACCACATATGTTCATTCATGCAACAAAAATTAACTACTAAAGAAATTAATAGCTCCAATTTAATATAATATGATAAAAATGCAAGTGAATATTTATGACCGAAATTAAACTTAAAGCTGAGAATTATTATGAGATTGTTAGACAAAAATTGGTTGCCGGACCCATAGCCGCGGCGAAACATGAAAAAATATATGAATTAATGAAGGTGTTATGGAATGAGGAGACTATCAAACTGCTTTCTCATTTCCCGAATGCTGGTCAGGAAATTTCCGTAAACGAATTAATTGAAAAGTCAGGGCTTGAACGAAAAGAAGTTAAGAAAATTTTGAAGAAAGCAGTTGAAAAAAGAACTATTGCCAAGGTAGGAGCAAAAAATTATACATTACACACTTTGCTTCCTGGAGTATTTGAAGCGTACTTTATTTCCCGCAAAGATACAGAAGAAAATCTTAAAAAGGCAGCTAAAATTTACCGATTTATGATCAAGAATGCAAATGAATTTGAACGTAATCAGGACTTCCAACTTTTTAGTCCGGTACTTCCACTTGAATCCACTGAGAAATTAATTAAAATTGATGAATCTGTAGATGTTAAGTCGCAAGTTCTTCCCTACGAAATTGTGGAAGAAATGATTAATAAGAATGAATACTTTTCGGTAACTCCTTGCCAATGCCGTCTAGTAGCCGAAATAAGTGGAGAGCCCTGTGAAGTAGCCTCGCCTGACATGGGCTGTCTTCAAGTCGGCCCCTCTGCCCAAGCGATTGTGAGTATGGGATTTGGAAGACCCTTAACTAAAGAAGAAGCTATTGAATATCTTAAAAATACGGAGAAGGCTGGATTAGTTCATAATACTGAAATTGAATCTAGCGAACATAGCTTTATTTGTAATTGCTGTCCATGTCATTGCGGCGTAATCTCTGGTAGGAAAAAATTCCAATTTAATATTCAAAAATCCAGCAATTATAAGCCTCAGAATAATCCAGAGATCTGCGTAAGATGTAAGGTATGCATTAAAAAATGCCCTATGGAGGCAGTTTCTTACCAAGAAGCGGATGATAAAATTGTGATTGACCTTGATTTATGTATAGGCTGTGGTATTTGCGCTGCCAATTGCAAGAAGAACGCAATGCTGATGGAAAAGGTTAGTAATGAAATCCCTGAAAAAGAGCATAAATTCGGCGATAAGACCTTTCTTGAAATGTTGAGAGAACTTTTAATCTGATGCATTTAAATTTATGGAAAAAAAATCGGTAAAAGAGCGTTTCAGCAATTGCAAAACTCTGTTCGTTCTATTATGTCATTCTGAATTTTTCGTCCCAATCTTGTAAAATATGCAGCATAACCCGATACTCGCACGACTAAATCTTCATAATTTTCTGGGTGGAATTGAGCGTCTCTCAAGATATCAGCCCCAATTACATTGAATTGGACGTGATACCCTCCCATGTCAAAATATGATAAGATTAATGTTTCAAAAGTTTCTAATCCTTTATCTGTTTGAAGGAAATAGCTAGGAAATTTCATATTTAACGAATTTCCAAATCCAATTTTGGTATGATCTATTTTGGCAAGCGAGTTCAGCGTTGCAGTCGGGCCATTCATTTCAGCACCATTGCTTGGAGAGATGCTATTAGATAGTGGTTCGCCAGCTTTACGCCCGTTCGGTGAGGCTGGTTCCATTGCCCCTTCATAAATATTAAGCCCATATGAAATTAAGCTACCTTTAAAATGCCCTCCGCGGCTTCTCTTATGGCTGGAAACACTAGTACAAAATCTATCCACTAACTCCACGGCAATGGAGTCCACGTAGTCATTATCATTTCCAAATTTTGGTCCATGTTTTAATAATTGCCTCAATCGCTCCTTACCCTTAAAATTATGCTGCACCGCGTGAATTATATCCTTCATTTCAACTTTTTTCTCATCATAGACTAATTTCTTGATTGCCGCTAAGGAATCGACTGCGGTCCCAAGACCTCCAGCTCCGATTGCTCCAAAATTATAAATTGCACTTCCCACCGTCATATCTTCTGCGTTTTCTATGCAGCCATCAATAGTGCTCGAAATTAGCGGATTATGGTAGTATTCTGCCCAAATATCATCCCTAATATTCGTCGCTTTGGCACACATAGCGATCATAAATTCCATGTGCTTGTAATAGGCATCTATAAACTCGTCAAAGGTCTTGAAATCCTCGGGATTCCCTGTATCAAAGGTATCCAAGTTCCCGAAGAAGCTCGTTTTCCCACGATTGAAGATGAGGTCAAGGATGGTAGGAAAGTAAATTTTCGAGCCCCCAGTTGCCCCAAAGGTATCACCA
>JABXJU010000231.1 GCA_013375405.1 Candidatus Helarchaeota archaeon | reverse complement strand
GCCAGGAGGATCATTAAGATTTGTAAAGATATTTGCTTGGAGATCGGGATGGTCAAGATCAATACCAGAATCGATGACTGCCACGATAGTCGTGGAATTACCTCGATACCCATTGGAATAGGCAACATCAGCATAAACATTCAGCCAACCCCACTGATCCCTTAAATGTGGATCATTTGGATTATCGCCATACGCAAAAGTTGAAGTTAAAAAAGCAGATCCAAGGAAAAAAAGGCTAAAAAGCAAAAAAATAGGAAAAACTCTTCTCTTTAACATGTAATAACTCCAAAATTCTTACTATAGTAAGGTTTCGGGCAGTATTTAAGTTTTTTAGGTAATAATTAGGACTTCAAATAAAAAGAAGAACAAAATAGTGAAAAATTAATTAGGCAATTAAATAGGGGGCGAGGGATGAATAGGTCACTAGTCGACCATTTTCTCCAGCCATTCATTGATTTTTTGCATAAGGGTGTTTAAGAGGTTACCGTCAGGCTCTTGTCCTTTTGGTAATTTCCGTAATTTACGGGCAAAAGTCCCCAATTCATATAAAGCAGGATGCCAGCGCCACGATTTCGAGATTGTATCACGAGCATTTTCCATAATTTTTGCTAATGCGTGCCCATCTGCGCCCCCTTGTGCGCGTTCTGTTAGCAGTCCTAAGACTTCTGTTACAATTGGAGGAGTTTTTCCCTTCTTGCCACCCGCTCCTCTCTTAGTTGCTCTTAAGCCAGTAGATTTAGTACTTGGGGTAGTACCGATGGGAGTAGCAGAGGGGGCCTTAGATCTAGTAGTTCTACCGGCTTTGTAAACGGCTGTTTTTGCTTTAGCCTGAGTGACAGCTCTACTTGCAACTTGAGAGGGAAGCGGCTGTCCACTGGGAGCTGTAGATGCAGCTGGTGCAGATGCCGCTTGGGCTACACCGGGGCGTAAGCCTTGGACAGAACTCCGAATTTCACGCATCGCAACATTTAATTCAGATGTCAGAACTTTTAAATCACCAATACTTGCGGTCTGCCTTGAGAGATCCGCCAAAGTATTTCGCAATGCGCCCAGACCAGAAAGAGTTTCTCTGAGCTCATCTATTGCAGGTTTCATTGTTTTTGCAGCATTACTTAGATCTGCAATACCAGCTAATCCTTCAAATGAGGAAGTTAAAGTTGTCATAGTATCTCCTAAACTACTCATGGCAATTTTTAATTCGCCCATTGTTGCCAATGCAGCTTCAAAACCTTCTTGTAAATCAGCGAGGCCACGAATGGAATCACGTACCTCGCGTACAGAATCACCTAATTTCGTAATTTTTGTGGCGGCAAGAGTAATTTGATCAGAAACTGCTCTTAAATCAGTAATACCTGAAAAAGTGGTGCGTATTTCTTCTACTGCGCTGGTTATACGGGTCAATTGAGAACTGGAAGTCTGCAATTGATCAATTAATCCCGTTAATTGTCCCAAATTAGAGACTGCACTTTTTACTTCGTCTAACCATGAGGTCAAATCAGCAACGTTTGGAAGGCTTTCTACTATCTTATCCATTCCAATCTTTAATTTTCCCATCTCCGTAATTAAATATCGCCGTCCCATGATGATATCTTCAATTTTTTCCTTGATTTCCTCAAAAATCGTTTTCTCTTTGCCTGCCATCTTCATTTCTCCATTTTTGAAATTAAAATCTCTATCAAATAATAGACAATCATATTTTATAATTTATAACTATCAATGACTATAAAATAAAACCTTCAATGAGATGGGGAAATTACAATTTTGTCTCTTTTTTTCTACGGTCAAGACCATAGAGAGCTTCAAGTATCGATTTTCTCAGCTTCTTGCTTGATCTAAGAATATTAAAAAAGGCATCAAAATCTGGTCGGGATGGCTTTAACATCTTCTGTGTATTTTCCGAGAACTTATGCTCCCTACCAAGTGCTGCGAGAACTTTAGCCTCATAATTTTTAAAATAATAATCTTCTGAGATTATAGCCTCGTCTATTTCTTCTGCTGCAATCTTCGCAGTGCGTATGCCCTGAAATATTCCTTCACCAGAGAGCGGATTTGAAGCCCCTATCGCGTCCCCAACTAGTACGAACCGATTACCACAAACCCGGTACTTCTTGCTATTCAAATTATAGAGAGATGGGTTGAAGTGGGCGCGCCTAGGCTCCAATTTCACGGAAGTGTCTAATAGGTCGAGTTTTTTAAAATATGTTTTTGAATTGTCAAAGAGTTCTTTTAAAACTATAGAATTGGTTTTGTTCTCATTTTTAGCTTTGTTTATAATAAACTCTAAACTAGTAGCAATACCAAAATTAAGCTTGTCCTTTTTTGGATAGAACCAATAATAGCCCGTATCAAAATCTGCAAAAACAAGGTGGGCAACCCCTTCTTCGCCTTTATTAGCGCTCAAATCTGTTTCAGAACAGATACAAAGCCATACTTCGGACGGATCAAAACATTTTCTTACGCCAAGGTCAAGAGCTACTTTTGAATACGCACCATCCGCTCCAACGACAACTTGTGATTCATATTTTTCCCCAGTGAAAATAGTTACTTTATCTGGTGTAATTTTTATACTTTTCACCTTTGAGTTATCTACAAGTGTTGCGCCACTTTCTTCCGCATTTTTTACGACTTCATAATCAAACCACTTTCTTGAAGCGCCGAAGGTAACAGGTTTTCCTTCGTAGGACATTTCCACGCCTTCAAGCGATTTGGAATAAAACATAAGTTTGCTTGTAGATACAATAGGGAAATCTACA
This sequence comes from Candidatus Helarchaeota archaeon, assembly GCA_013375405.1. Next base: position 3,619 of record JABXJU010000231.1, on the reverse strand, counting down.
TTTGATGGATCCCACCCTAGAAGCTCAAAAACCCCTTGAGTCAACCATCCACTTCCAGTCTTATACCTTGGTAATGATTTTGCTTCTAAAAGAAGATCTTTAAATCCATTTTTTGCGAGTTGTCTTGCACAAAAAGCCCCAGATGGTCCTGCTCCGCAGATGATGACATCAAAGCGCATGTATTAGAACTTCCCTCACTCAGACCAACGTAGATAGCGAGTTCCAAAAAAATAAGCGACTATAATCCCAAAAATTTCGATTACAATGGAGAGACTCCAAAGCAGGGGGATACTATAGCTCGCACCCTCCTCAAGTATCTCTTGCAAGATAATCGCTCCAAAAATTCCACTATATACCAAAATAAGCATAATTGCGGCAACGATTAGATTGGAAATCATTCGAGTAAGGGAAAATTTTTCTTCTTCTTCACGTAATTTCGCTTTCAATTTCCGCTTTTTTATATATTGAAGGCCTGCCTCTTTCAGTTCAGGATGCTCTTTGATAAGTTCATTAGCACGGCTTAAATAAATTTTTTCTCTTTTCGTATTTCCTGCCATGTTTGCGGCAACAGCTGCGTCTTGGTAACATTTTACGGCTTCTATAAAGTTTTCTTTTGCTATAGCAATTCGTGCTCTTTTGAGAAGGTTAGTTATTTCGAAAATTAATTGTGCTTCATCAGCCTCTGGTTCTATTTCCCTTATGACCTTATCTTTACGTTTCCGTTTTTTGATTATTTTGGGACGTTCCTCCTCCATTTCTTCATCAGATGGCTCAATTTCCGCTGATTCTTCCTCAGTTTCAGTCGGCGGTTCTTTCTCAGCACTCACGACTTAGTCATCCTCGAATAAAGCTTAATTGTTATTAATGAATAACCATGATATTTTAAAGATTTGATACGAATCTTATTAAATTGAATTAATTAATTTATTTCGTGTAATAACGGACTGTGTTGATGGCGTATGAAGATAATTTTATTGGGAGCCCCCGGCGCTGGCAAGGGCACACAATCGAAATATATTACAGAAAAATATGAAATCCCCCAAATTTCTACGGGTGACATCCTCAGGAAGGCAGTTAGAGATGGTACCGAAGTGGGAAAGTTAGCAAAATCGTACATGGATGAGGGGAAGCTCGTGCCTGATGATGTGATAATAAAAATTATGAACGAAAGATTAAAGGAACCCGATTGTGCAAAAGGATACATTTTAGATGGATTTCCAAGGACGCTTAATCAGGCTGAAAAGTTAGAAACGATAACCCAGATCGATGTCGTAGTCAATCTTCAGGTTTCTTCTGAAACGATACTCAAACGTTTAACGGGTCGTCGAAGTTGTGCCAAATGTGGGGCCGTTTATAACTTGAGTTTTAAGCCCCCTCCGCAGGAAGGGAAATGTGAATGTGGCGGCGAGCTTTATCAACGAGATGATGATAAGGAAGAAACTGTTTTAAAGCGGATTGAGACTTACAAAAATCAAACCGAACCATTAATCAAGTATTATTCTGAAAAAGATCTCATTAAAAATGTAGAAGAAAAAAATACCCCTTCGAAGGTCTTCCAAGAAGTCGAAAAAATCTTAAATGCCTTGTAAAAAAAAATTTGCGCCTCTCTTCTAACCGATCGTTTCCAGTTCTTTGTTAAATTCGAGTAATACTGGAGAGTGCATTCGATATTACGCCAAAATTGCCATAACTTTTTATATATAATTGGAAGAATATTATATAACAACCTTTTCTGAGGCTTTAAAAATGAAAGTCAAGAAAATAACCAAACGCAAAACAGCCGCTTGTAAATGCGGCCAGAGCTGCTAAATTAGCAGATTCTTCTTTTCTTTTTTTATTATTGAAAAAATTATTCCGATAACAATGTTATTTTTCACCGATTTATACTTTTAACGTATTTCCGTTATTTGAATTAGTGATTTATGCAACATGAATTTACCATTTATTTTTATATCAATAATCGATAGTTAATTTATGAGCATCGTAATCTATGGAATAAAAGAATTGCTCTCGTGGAGGGTTCGGGAGCTATTTCGGCGAGAAAGGTTAGGAGCACGGGAACGTGTAATCCGTGCGCTTAAGTGGAAGAAGCCAGATCGAATACCCTTGTTATTAGGCACAGCACCGTGGGAATCAGATGTTGTTATAGTCACTTTTTTTCCACCAAGGGGTTGGAAGCCAGCCAATCTTCCGCCAGACTTGAAGAATCCTGAATCAATTTTAGGAAGGACGCCAGCGACATATATTACAAATATGGTTAGGCATGGGAGTTTTCGGGTGATGGATGAGTTCGGGAGCATCTGGTATAACCCGGGAAATGAAACTATTGGCCAAGTAGTCGAACCGCGAGTATTGAAAACTTGGGATGACTTAAAAGATTTTAAAACGCCTCGGAGAGTCAATAAGGGACGATGGTGGTTGGCAGATTTCCTCTTTAACCTCTTCGGAAAATCGCGGTATCGGTTAGGTGGTTTAAATAATTATTTTTTCGAACGGATGCAATTTTTGAGAGGATTTAACAATCTTTTGATGGATATGAAGCGAAATACAGAGAAGGTTAAAAAGTTAGCAGAGAAATTAACGGAGCACTATCTTTGGTTAACTGATGAGTGGATAAAACGCGGGGCGGATGGGGTTATTACAACCGACGATTGGGGAACTAATCACGGCACGTTCATATCACCTCGGGATTTCGACGAGATCTTCAAATCAGGATATCAAGCAGTTACTGAACGACTTCACGATAATAACATGCACTTCTGGCTCCATAGTTGTGGTAACATTTATCACCTTATTCCAAAACTGATTGAGGCAGGCGTGGATTGTTTACAATTCGATTCCCCAGCTCAGACGGGATTAAAGAAACTTCGCGAATTTAGCCGCAAAGTGTGCTATTGCAATGTTGCAGATATCGACAGAGTAATTCCATATAAGACCCCGAAAGAGGTCGAGGCCCGAGTCTTGCAAATTATCAAGGAGTTAGGCCCTTTTAACGGAGGATTAATTGGGACGATCTATGGAGATCTTGCAGCCCTCAATTTTCCTAAGGAAAACATGGATGCAAGTGTCAAGGCCTATCGACGCTGGGGAACATATGGAGAATATCCTCTAAATTAAAAAAAGATTGTTTGAAAGTTTTAGAAAAAGGAAGGAAAAAATAAATCCATTTGACTTTTCGATTTGCTCCGACAAAAATTGCGAATTAGGAGCTACTTCACTTTTCATGCGCTCTCTCACCCCATTTAAGTATCAGGTTCACCTTATCCTCATCGCTATTAGATAAGGATGTAATGAAAAATGTTAGGGCAAGGTAAGCGACCTTCGAGACACGAGGAAACAGAGACTTGAGGAGAGAGTTTTGTCAATAACGACACGGATAACGGCGTGGATTTTCAATGGAAAACATCTAAAATGGAGAGGTAGTTAAGTATGTATCGAGAGAGAAATTCTAACAAACGCCGATCCCAGCAGTCACAAATGAAGACAGGGATCACTCCCATTCAACCTGCAGTTAAAGAGAATTTAAAGGTCGAGGACGTGTTTAAATCAAAGGGGCGCGTCAAAGTTTTGAAAATCCTCGCCCACCAAGGCGAATTAAATATCTCTGCCATTGCGCAAC
>JABXJU010000230.1 GCA_013375405.1 Candidatus Helarchaeota archaeon | reverse complement strand
AATTTCTGGAATTCTTCCACAAATTACTCGTTATATTCCTTTTGACAGGAAAAAAGGTATAGACCTTAGAAAAGTATTATCATATATAGAAGAAAAACAAAAAGTAATTAGTGATGACCAATTTAGAACAAGGTTGGCAATAATTGGAGGCATTACAGCATCTATTATAAGAATATTGGTATTAGCATATATAGCTTCTAAACATGATTAAATTATAACTTACCCTTCTTCCCCCAAAATTATATCATTTTTTTAAAAGGTACGAAAAAGCATATGAACCTTGAGAGCTTTCTCTGTAAGTATGAAAGCTGACTTAACTATTGAACCGGTATCGGAAGATAATTTTGGAGAATTCATTCAATTAATTACAGAATTGGCCAAATATGAGAAGTTAGAGGGCCCCGATGCACAAGCCACGGCTCGCCTAAAGAAGGATGGCTTAGCGAGCAATCCGAAATATGAGGCGTATTTGGGGATCTTGAATGGGGTGGCAATCGGCTATCTTATTTATTTCATGACCTATTCTACATTTCTAGGGCTCCCAACTCTCTATATTGAGGATATATTTATTCTGGAAAATTATAGAAGAAAGGGTTTTGGCCAAGAATTCCTCAATTTTTGCGTGAACCAAGCAAAATTGCGACGATGCGGGCGGGTGGAATGGACTGTCCTAACTTGGAATGAACCTGCAATAAAGTTCTATGAAAAAAATGGGGCAAAACGGTTGGGGTGGTATTTTTACAGATTGACAAAAGAGGCCTTTACAAACTTTTAGAAACCTAAAACATGATTCGCGCATTGGGTAATTTGCATTCATAAGGTGTATATACAAAAAAAAGGAAATATTGGTTTATTTTGGGTAATCTATTCGGGGAATGTATAAGTAGTGCCCGGATTTGCGCTAGAGGTATAGGTTTGGGTTCCCGTTTGAGCGTTGTAGGTATAGGTACCCGTAAAGGTTGAAGCAGTGGCTGTGTTAAAACTTGTGACACTGCCTTGTACTCTTACATTTTCATGAGGTCTTACGGCAGGAACGGAAGGTTGATTTTGGGGTGGAGGGCCATTGGATAGATAGGCAAAGGAACCCCCATCTTCTTGCCCATACCAAGCTGCACCTTGAACTGTTCCTAAACCGACCGTATGTGTTCGAGTAGCCGTAAAGCTTAAGACTTCATCACAATTAGTTTGACTCAGGATCCCATTTATCGTTTCGTTTAAATCAAGAAAGTGTTTATCTCGCGTTGTCGTTTTGTCTTCAGTTCGATCATGGAGGGTGAAGGCTTCCCAGTAATCGAGTGTGATGGTGTATGTTCCATTTTTGCATTGGGCAGTAACTGTAACGACGATATGTGCTACAACTACCTGATTCGCCTCGGGTGTTATGCTGCAGGGTACTTCAAAGGTTATTTCATAATAATAGCCATCCTCATATAACGGATTTTCCACTAACGTCCATACTTTATTCCATTTTATTCTTGGTTGGCTTGTGGAAACTGGGGCAGGCGTGGGGACAGTCTGTGGGGTAGTTGGTGTAGTGGTTGATGGAGTTGGTGTGGTTGAAGTTCCTGGGGTAGTGGTTGGTGTGGGAGTAGGCGTGGGGCTTGGAGTAGGTGTAGTTGGGGTAGAAGGAGTGGGCTGAGTAGGAGTACTGGGTGTCGTGGTTGTCGAAGGTGTTGTTTCTGTTGGCGTAGTGGGTGTAGGCGTCTCAGTAGTAGTTGGGGTTGTGGTTTCAGTGCCTGATGTTTCTTCTCCAATCTCATACTTTTTCGTATCAAGATCAGATTCATGAGTAAAATGGTATATTGAACTGGTAGCGATGACCCCTGCGATGATTATTATAATTAAAATAAGCCACGTCCAATTTGTAGGTTGCTGATCTTCAAAAATATGTATATCGTCAATGTACCAACCCATTCCATGGATGGTATCAGTTTCATTTTCACCAAAGACAAAAGTCACATTAAAATCGCTATTGCTAAGTCCAATCTGGCTTAAATCAATAACTACCTGGAGCCATACATCGCTAGAATTGTAGGCCCAACCTTTCTCATTTAGGTGTCCTGGATACTCAAGTCCATTAATTACATGGGTATTCAAGTCACCCGTAACGGCGGAGGGAAAATCATTGAGCGGATTAATGTACCCAGTCCCATTCCATAGGTAAATCCCACCACCGTCGTTTAAAGAATCAGAAAAATTATACCAATGGTAAAAGCTTAATTTGATATTAGTATAACCTTGAAGATTGATAGTAGGCGTTTGTGCCTCAATCATTTCATTAACATTATCCGCATAATTAATCAATAATTCTGTCCCAAGCCCGTTTCCATCCATCGAATGATCGCCAAAGGGAATGAGGCCAGTCTGCCAATTATTATTATTATTCGTAAAACTCCAATCACCCGGCAGTGTTGCAAAATCCTCTGAATAGAGTGTAACTTGGTGATTGGCCTCTGCTGGTATAATCAAACTCAATAATAGAATTCCAAAACCCAACGACATCAATATAAAATACTTTTTCCTCATGGAGATCAACACTCACAAATATAAAAATAATTGATTTGCCTAAGCTTACACCAATTTAAGAAGAATATCATTATAAAGTTTTATTATTTCTGAAACAAATAGCATCTATCCATCAATGTTTTCAACAGAACATAGAATGTTAATTTATGGTGATCTATAAAGAAACTTGGAAGATAATACAATATAATTTGCAGATTTGCTGGAGAGTGGAAGTGGTAAATGGAAAAAATTGATTTACATATTCATACTGCGTATTCAGATGGAAATCCATCAATAAACAAAGCAATAAAAACAGCACGCGAAAAAAATCTCACTTATCTAGCAATAACCGACCACTTTACCACATCTTGGAAACAATCGATAATTGATACAGTTAATTTTGAGAATTTTGGACAATATATTGCTGGAATTAAGAAAGAACGTGAATCCGCACGCTTTAACTGCCTTGTTGGAATAGAAATTGACATGGGTTCAAACTGGGCGGATATAAAACGATTCCCATTCAATCAATTTGAACTCCTACTTTTTGAATACGTTGATTCCATAGTGACTTTGAAAAGGTTATGCGAGCTTATTCAAGAATTAGAAATAAAGCCAATAAAGGCGCTGGCGCACAATTCGTATGTTAAAATGGCGAATATGGAAATGTTCAGTAGTTTGCTGGTTGAAAATAATATCTATTTTGAATTAAATTCACGGTATATAACCCACCCAGATAATAACCTGATTACAAGGCTTAAAATCTTAAAAGACCATGGTATCACCTTTACTATTGGGTCTGATGCCCATATAGAAAGCCGAATAGGGGACACAAAAGCAGCAGTAGCAATCTTAGAAAAAATCGATGGCTTTGAAAATGTGATTGATTTAAGCTTTGTGAAGTTTAATTTATAACTGCTGATAATCTCATTTTAAAAAATCTTATAAAGAGTTCTCAATATTGGACAAATATACAATAGTGAGGATGTTAAACTATGTCTGAAATTAAAAAGGAGAAACCTACCAAAGAAGATATTGAGAAGATGTTGAAGGAATGGAGCCCATGGGAATGTGATATTAGCACGTTTGATTGGGAATACTTTGATACGGAAACATGTTATATTATTGAAGGTGAGGTAAAAGTTAAAACGGCAACTGGTGAAACTGAAATCAGAGCAGGCGATTTAGTAAAATTTCCAAAAGGACTGAAATGCGTGTGGGATGTTAAAAAACCCATACGGAAAGTTTATACATTTGGTGACTAAACATTACTAGAATCTGGATTGATACTTCGCCTATTAAGAAAGTAAATATATTATGGATAGACTGAATAGTAAAGGTGTTAAAGGCACTGACAGAAAAAAACTTCCAGATACGTCAATTCCAGGAAGCTGATCTGGATAATGTCGTACACATTAATCGCGTGTGCCTTCCAGAAAACTATCCAAGTTTTTTCTTTATGAGCATACATTATAAGTATCCCAAAAGCTTTATGGTGGCGCTTAACAACGATAATACTCTATGCGGTTATTGTATGTTCCGAATTGAAAAAGGGTTATCCAACTTTGCACTTCGATGGACAAAGAAAGCTCACCTTGTAAGTATTGCGGTTCTTGAAGAATATCGCAAGCAAGGGATGGGGGAAACCCTTCTCTTAAAAGGAATGCAGTCCATGAAGGAAGATTATGGGTCGCCAGAGTTTATTTTAGAAGTCCGCGTTTCTAATACAGCTGCTATCACCATGTATGAGAAGCATAGCTTTAAAAAGATTAAGACTCTAAACAGTTATTACCGCGATGGCGAAGACGCCTTTATGATGGCATTAAGAATTTAAAATCGAATTCTAATTTATTAATAATTTTCAAAAGGGCTATTAGTGAGGACTTCTGTCGAATCTGATCGAAGATGGACCGTATCCTCGAAGTCAATTGCTCCCCATCCGGGGATAATTAATTTGGGCTCAAAAGCAATCACCATTCCCACTTGAAATTTTTGTTTATTATTCTCTACAATTCCAGGAGGTTCGTCGAGCTCTAGGCCCACTCCATGCCCTAATCCCTGCCTGTAGCCATTGAATCCCTGAAAATATTCTTGATATTTACCCACTTCTTGCTTGATCTCCTTAAAAAGAACCCCAATCTCTTTTTTTACTAGAATTTGATTTTCTATAGTTTTTAAGACCCGATGGACCAACTTATATAACTCCTTATATTTTTCCGTAGGTTTCCCAATGAAGTAGGTGCGCGCATGATCTGCATGGTAGCCATCTACATTCGTGGCAAAATCTAAGACGAAAATATCTCCTTCTTCTAAAATTCGATTCGATGCGCTCCGGGGAGTTGCTTTTGATGCCCCCACCCCTGATAAAATCGGATAGTCTCCTGGAGTGTACAAATTCTCCCCACTAGCGAGTACAAATCCATTCGCATCCCAATAAAAATTAGTCGCAGGGCTCCAAGATCCATTGAGTTTTGCTTCACGGCTTACTTCTGCTGCTACTTCGAGTTCTGTGATTCCAGGACGTAATGTTTCGCGACAGACTTTCTGAACATTAACAACCGCTTTCGCTGCCTTTTTAAGACTTTCAATTTCGCTCTTATCTTTTATCATGCGAAGATGGGAAAATAATGGATTCACATCAACAAATTCAGCATTTAGCGCCTTTTCTAACTTTAAATATTGATTAACCCGAACATAGTTCATTTCAATTCCAATTTTCGCCTTATCCAGCTTCCTAGCTTTGATTTCTTCTATGACATCCCTTGTAGTATTTAATTGAACTACATCCTTAATCCATGTTTCGCTCTTTCCCCGATCAAAATTCCGTTTAATAAACATCTTCGGGTCTGAATCAAGGGGTATCAAACAAATTGAAAATTGGGCGGTACCACTTGTATAATAGATATTTCTGGAACTAAATAGGATAATACAGTCAATTTGTTGCTGACTCATTTCGTTTTTTATTTTTTGAAGTCGATTCATTTACTATCATCCCGTGTAAAAATTCTCAAATTTTTTTATGTTTGAAAATATTAGCAAATTACTGAAAAACATTTAGAAAAACATTCAAAATTTTTATGATAAGCTAATAAAGAGAAAAATCTGAAAAAAAAAGATTATAGTTAGAGATTCGTCTCTTAGTGGGATTCTTACCCCCTCATCGCCCTTTTGAACAATGGAATTGAGATCACTAAGAAGACGAGACCGAAGATCACGAGGAATATTAATTCGTTCGTTATTGCCGGAATACCAGCGCCCAATACAATTACATCCCTCATCGCTGTGGTAGCATAAGTCAGCGGAAGGAACTTCGCGATGCCCTGCATAATCGGGGGCATTTGCTCGATTGGAAAGAATACTCCACTGAAGAACATCATCGGGAACATGATGGTCATCATAATCATTGATGCTGATTGCTCGTTATTAGTGAATGAGGTGATCATTATCCCTAAACCCACGAAACTGAACACAATTAGGAACAAAATTAAGAATACCAACAAAATGCTTCCATAGATCTTAACGCCAAAGAGTAATACCGACAGAATTAGTAACAACACACCTTGTATCATCCCTCTGACCGTCTGTGCCAGTGTTTTGCCGAGTATTATCGAGAGTCTATTTATCGGTGCAACCAACATGCCATCCAAAGTTCCCATATCCTTCTCATAGGAGATTGCATGCGGTAGGCCTGTCATGAGTGCCATCATCACAACCATCGCTATTATTCCTGGTGCCATGAACTGGAAATAGTTCTGTTCTCCCGGAACGATACCCCCCACTTGGATATTATAGGGCACTACTTCTGCATATGATACATTTAAATTACCCCTCGCATATTGCACACCCAGCTCTCGGATTACCTCGTACAGGATGCCTTGCATTGCGGACGACATTT
>JABXJU010000229.1 GCA_013375405.1 Candidatus Helarchaeota archaeon | reverse complement strand
TCTTGCCGAGGTGGTGAAATTGGTAGACGCGCCGGACTCAAAATCCGGTGTCCGCAAGGACGTGGGGGTTCGAGTCCCCCCCTCGGCACACCCCCTTTCCCCGACGAGAAACGGGGGTTTTTGCTATGTAGTGGGGTTGGTCTGGGTTGGTCTGGTTTTGTCTCAAAATTGTTACCTAATTGCAACCTACTGCCAAGCAGGTCCTCAAACTGCTGAGCGTACTCAGCTCGCAGGGATTCGATTAAGCCGGCATAGTGCTGCTCAGTAACAGTTACCGATGAATGCCCCAGAAAGCGACTTGTGGCAAAAATATCCCGCGTTGCCATGTAATACCAGGCACCAGTGGTTTTCCTCAGGGTATGCGGTGATGCGTCATACACGTTCTTTTTAGAGTTCACTATTAGTAATATTAACTATCCATTGTTTGTATTATTTTGTATTGATTTTTTTCTGCGATTATTCTTTTAATAGCACTTTGCTTTTGAAGATTGTATTGGATCGTAACAAGTGTTCCAAATGTAAATAGTGTTTTTGCTCCTATGATACGTTTTAAAAATGAGCCTGTTTTATGGATCTCTTTAAGAATCGATAGATACTCATTGAAAAGTTCTTGAGGAGTCATTTGCTTAGGTTGATATACTGCTTGTCTGGGGATCTGTTCATAATATTCCCAGTTCTTGTGGAGTAACCGTGACTCTCTTTCGAATCGTCGATAGATGGGAGAGCCAGGTAATGGCAAGAGAGCATTTAGATGGGGCATTCCTATACAAGTTTCTTTGATAAAATTGTTCAATTCCCTGAATACACTTAGATCGTCTTCATCAAATCCAAAAATGAAAGATCCAATTATGGAAATACCGCGGCTATGAGATCGTCGAATAAGCTCCCGGTAACGACCAGGATCATTTGTCTGCTGCTTTTTAATAGAAGCGATTACTTTTGGTGAAAGGCTTTCGAATCCCAGTTCGAGTACAATGCAGCCACTCTTTGCCATTAGATCCACAAGTTCAACATCTTCAAGTGCGGAAAGTGTTAATTCCGCAGACCACTTAATCTTAAGCGGAATTAGAGCATTGCATAGTTCTTTCGCATACGCAATATCCCAGCCAAGATTGTCATCTACAAAGATAACAAACTTACCAGGCGTTGTGCGTAGCTCAGCCACAACAGAATTAACATTGCGTGTACGGTAGCGTTTACCCACGGCTAAAAAAGCAGCACAGAAAGTGCAACTGTTTTCACATCCCCTACTTGCTGTGATGACCTTAACTGTCGAATACCTTTCTGGGTGGGTAATAATATCATATCTGGGAAAAGGTAGCTCATTTAGATCTGCTACGTGTCCTCCTCTGTAAAATTGTTTGAGCCTTCCCCGCTTATGGTCATCCAATAGCTGGGGCCAAATAATTTCGCCTTCCCCTATTACAACCGCATCTGCATGCAAACTTGCTTCATGAGGTAGAACAGATGGATGAATGCCGCCAAGAACTACTTTCGTACCTCTTTTACGATGTTCATCGGCTATCTGATAGGCTCTGGAAGCAGTTCTCGTCATCACAGTTATTCCAACTAGATCTACTTTTTCATTAAAATCGATATCCTCAAACCGTTCATCAATTAATTGAATATCGATGCCCGTGGGAGTTACTGCTGCGAGCATCAATAAAGATAACGGTGGAGTTACGACTGACTTTCCCCAACCCAAAATTGGCCATATTATTCTACTTAGAAAGGAATCAGTATAGAGACGATCTAAGGCAGCAGTACTAGGACATGGGAATATCAATCTAACTTTCAATCCTGGCTCCTTTTAATATTGTATGCATTGTCAAAGGAGATGCTGGGATTATCACTGACACCCGTGAGGTTGATTCGCCCAAGAATCATTCCCTCATTGTCCCTCAAGAAACAACTCCCTTAATGTCCTATATCTCTGGATTCGTATAATCCTCGACTGATTTTCCATTCATGTACGTTTCTCTGCTAATACTATCCCACCTCCACACCTACGCCCCCCACTTGGCTTTGAAGAGCTATCTATAGTTATTATCCTCCGTCACGCCAGTGTTTATATCTATGACTTAATTCATTTTCCCATATGGGATCTGTTATTTTTTTATATTTCTTTGAATAATTATCTAAGAACGTAGTTATTTTGGGGTCGCTAATCACATTTTCAGCCCCATTATAAGATAGCTTCACATTGAATTCCCCAACAACTTTTCTTATCGCCCAAGGATTATCTATTAAAGGGCAAGGGGTTAATAGATTATTATTTTGGCAATAAGGTTGTTCTTTCTGTATGCTTTTGAAAAATGGTGATTGTATAACGTCAATCAATTTCTTCTCTTTAATGTTATCTACTGAAAATGGTAAAAATACGCATGGTTCAACGTCACCTTTGCTGTTAATGTGAAAATATCCACCAGGTCTTGCACCTGCAAGGCAACCACCAACCTGTGGACCATAATTCCAAAAGTCTCCAAGCAAAATAGGCTTTTTTTTCATGATTTGATTAACTTTTACTCTTTGAATATTTCTCTGTTCAGGAGTACACATTAAATTGATATCTGGATTCCTTCCAATTGGTATATATTGAAAATACAAGCCAAACGTACAACCTTTTAAAATCATTAAATCAATAAACTCATCTGAAATCAAGACCTCTGAATTTTGTTTAGTAACGGTTGCTGAAAATCCAAAAATAACACCCGCTCTATATAAATTATCCATAGCGCTCATTACTTTCCTAAATGTTCCAACACCCCTTCTTTCATCTGTTTCTTTTTCAAAACCTTCAATAGAAACCGCAGGGGCTACGTTCCCAATATTTGATAGCCTTTCAGCGATTTCATTATTGATCAGAGTCCCATTTGTATATATTTGAAAGTACATATCATTGTGCTTTTCAAACATTTCTAATATACCTGGCCAAATAAATGGCTCTCCACCAATAATAGTGATAAAATAAGTTCCTAGCACCTTGGCTTCAGTGAGGATTCTATCTACTACTTCGAAAGATAGGCTTTCACGCCTTGTATATTCGGAAGCATAACAGCCAACACAATTTAGATTACACGTTGCCGTTGGACTGATTGCAATAAATCCAGGTACACTAAATGAAAGTTTCTTTTTCAGCGCTTTCCGCTTTTGCTCCGCAAATATACCAGTATTAATAAGGAGGTTTTCAATAATTCTATCTCTACAATTTGGTGATATTCTATTAAAAGTGCTCTTAAATAATTCAAGAGATGGATGCTTTTCTTTAAAAGCTTTCTTGATTGTATTTGCGACTGTATTTGCCGTCTTATTGTCTTTATTTCTGATAAAATATTTTTCAACAACTTCGATAAATCGAATGAAATTATCGTCTGAAGCACTCGTGATTAAGTTTATTATCCTTTTAAAGGCTAACTTCTGGAAAATGTAAATCATTGGGCTGAACCCCTTAATATAGACAGATTCTTAAATGTTAAAACAAGCCCTTTTGCCATCTTGAAATTTCTCCAAAAACGAATTTTTTAAAACTTTCAAAGATAAGTCAAAATATAATAAATAAAAGGTAAACTCGTTCTTTATTTCCATTCTTTTTACAATAAACGAATCCCAGCTAAATATTCTTGTATTTTTTTACAATCTTTTTATGAACATTATGTGCAGCATTTTCAATAAGTATTATTTTTTCTAATTGTCCACTGCAATTGTTCCATTTTCTCAAAATCGGGTCTTGAAATTCTCCGGCTTTATTTTTCTCAATAAGAATTAAGCAGAGACAAACTGATGCTCTCAGTTTTTCATGAAGGATAATGTTAGGAACCCAAGATCCTGAATTGTAGTAAGAACAGCTTCTATACTTGCGCTGATCCGGACTATGAAAGTGACCCATAATCACATAGGAAAGTTTGGGATACTGATTTGTTATTTTTTTTATTGCAGGACTAATATGATCTTTCCTCATCATGGTTGGAACAATAAAAGGCAAAATAGAAGCGACAAAGGAAATAAAAATACCAACCGTAATATTAGCCAATGATTTTCCTATTAGTGGTATAGAAGAAAGGAAGTATTTATATGGCGAATATATGGATGGAAGCAATATCAAGAATATTATCGATAATGGAAACAAAGAATATTTTGCTATCTTTCTCACTAATTTAATTGTTTCCCTGTAGTATTTTTTCTTAAGGACCTTCCATGTAAGCGGGATATACCTAGTCAATATTTTTATCGAACGAATAGGATAGTTCTTGAATATTGCATCAATGTAAGCTGTAGGCGGCTTGATATTATCGATATAGGGAGCTATAAGTTCCACTTTATTGAGAAAATACCGGTTCATGAAGGATCCATAGGGAAGCATTAGCTCATCATTTTTACCTTTGTCTAATGTAGGTTTCGTAATACTGGTGATCTTTTCATACTGGTTGCCATGCTCGATGAAAATTTTATTCTCCAGTATATAAGCTCTGTCACAGAATTCAATACTATCGGAAATTTTTTTAGCTTTAGGATCTGAGCGATTTAAATTTAAATGATTCAAGATGATATGTTTTAATTTAACCCTGACCTTCTCCCACCAGAATTCTACATCATGGTTGCCTTTAATAATAACCAATTTGTTTCCGTTATCAATGAATTGAGCTAACGCCTTAAAAAATGTAGTGTGGGTATTAGCAATAAAGTCCATTTTCCAAACCGACTTATATTGATGCGTCCTGAGTCCAAGATCACGCTCTCTTTCAGAGATTTTAAAATCAACTATTTCCATATTAATATCCACATCTTTAAGGATATCTTTCCAGTAAGCATATTCGCTCGGGCGGGGATATTCGGTCAATCTTATAAAGTCAATGAAATCACCGTTTATGATAAGTTTCCAAGGTTTTTCATTTTGATTCTTCTCCAGATATTCTAGAAAATATGCAAATTCATCGTCATAAAAAAAGTTTTCGTTGGCCCGATATTTACCATCCTCCTGGTACTGCCCCCCAGATAAATGTAGGTCGCTTACCACAATAATCCGATGGTTTTCCTTTTCCACATGAATTACATCAGGATAATCCTCACTTATAGGATATTCTGTCCCATTATTTTTCTTTTCCATTTGCCTCTTCCTATTAAATCATTAACTCAATTCGCATCTATCTTGTCCATAAGATTATGTCAAGAAATACATTTAGTATCCAGTGTACAATAATGATGGGCCATATTGACCTGAGCTTCAATGCAATTGCTGCGACTATTACGCCCCAGAAAAGGGCTCCAATATATTCTGGCATCGGTTTTGGAATGTGCCACATGGTATAGGCAAGCATCTGGATTAATACAGCGTATAGACCAAAAACAAGAGGCCCACCTATACCTTTGACACCTTTGGCAGCTTGTATATCCTTTATCCCGTAAAGACCGAAAAGGAGATACCCCCTGAAAATAAATTCAATGCAGATAAAAAATATGAAATAGACAAGTTCAAAGATAATGAAACCGGCCCAAGTATCAATATTTTCTTTACAGAATAACGGGTACTCCTGCTGCATCTCAGGATTATTTGTTCCGAGATAGAAAAGAGGAAGGGAAACTGCTAACAAAACAACCATTGCCACCAGACCGAGTTTTATTCTTTCTTTAGGCCATCCCAGGCCATACTCTGAAAGCCGCTCCTTGAATCGAAATTTGATTATGCAGCATGGGATTATTACCAGAAGTATAAAACCAATTAGGAAAGTTACAAGTTGATCTCTCCAGATAAGATCCGGAAATAAGACTTCCCGCCATTTTATCGGAAATATTAATTTTGAATCTCCTTTTAATCCCCATAATGTCAGGAGTAAAAAAGAACTCCAAAGTATAATTGATGTCTTATCCTTGAGTTTTATTACCGTATTTTTAATAATTTGAAAAATTGTTAGAACATCTGGATCAGCTAATTCTATCGCGTCTACTTTTAGATTATCATTTCCCATTTTTATTTCCTCCTATACTTAAATTTTTATACATTTTCCATTTGTTTTAAATCATTTACAATTTTCTCAAAGAACTTGATATGATTAAATGGCTTCAGACAGGGGATTAATTTTCTTATCAAAGTCAATCCAGATAAATCATAACCTACCTGCTTAAAATGATCTGCGGGTATTTCCCCCTTATAATCACCCCACTTGCTAGAATTAACAGCCACTATTCCGTCATTTCGTCCACTTGCCTTTTCATCATCGCTTAGAAAAACAATGGCCCAAGTAATATACATAATAGGCGGAAGGTAATCTTTCTCACCTGGTCCTGTAACGCCAGCATAGGAAAAATATTTAACATCAGGGGCATCATGATATTTCTCATTGAATTCTCTTAAAAAGTAAGTGGTCAGATTCTTAACTCCTTCTGTACTGAAGTTTAAAAGTGCTAAAAGATAA
>JABXJU010000032.1 GCA_013375405.1 Candidatus Helarchaeota archaeon | reverse complement strand
TTCATGCCTACTCTGTTACCAGCTATAATTCCCAATGAGTATTCTGCAGTCCAAGCAAAAGGAAAGTAAAAAGCATAAGTAGCAAGTATCAATATTCCTGTGTAAATACCCAACGTAAGCAGGGTAAATCTAACAATTAATGCAATAATCATTACCAAATAAAGGTAAATCTTCTTAATTGAGTGTAACCTACGGAGTAAGGGATAGCAAAGAGACAATATCAACATTGAACAGATAAACCACCCCTCGGGCCATATACCACCTAATTTCGTTGTGAATAATGGCCACATACACGTCAAGTCGAGAATCAATGACGTGGGCGTGATAATTATATGGTGCTGGAAACCGAATTGCAGGGGTGCAGTAGTAGAGAATTCTATCGTAATGCCGGACAAGAGCTTAGCTATCAATACTACAAATAGAGCAAGGTAATAACCGATATAGAGACGCAAAAAGCGCTTTTTGAGAAATTTTCCATAAGTCGAAAGGTTCAGGGAACCTGGTTTGTTGAATTCATCTTTCAAACTATGTACGTAACCCGAACACGCAAAGAAGAGCCCGATCGCAACTCCTCCGAGCCAAACGACGGGATTTCTGGGGTCATTTAAAAGATATCCGGTGTAAAATAGCATATGACCTAAAACAATAATAACAATAGAAAATAACCTGAGTACATCAGGGCGCCAATCTGGAGGAATCTCCTTTTGACGACTCATGGATGCCGATTGAATTCTGGACTGGGAATCAGGACTTTCCATTGCTATTTTCGTCCCCCATTGAATTCATAATAACTTCATTTAGGCTGAAATTGATAAAGTTGATTTTTTTTTAGATAATTGGATAAATTAATAAGTTTTTTTCATCTGTGCAATTAATAAGTTTTTTCATCTGTATAATTAATAAATTTTTTTCATCTCTGTAAAAATTCATTAACATGGATATGCATGGATAGACGTATGCATGGATATTTTATATTTCTAATTATTAATCGAGATCGGGAAATAAAAACCATATGAGGTAAATTCTGAAATTATTTTTTAAATTAGGATAGAAGAGTATGATAAATTTAGAAGATTATAATTATTTCTTACCTAAAGAGAAAATTGCACAAGACCCGGAGAAAAAACGTGATCATTCCAAATTGCTGGTAATGAATAAGAATCAAATAAAACATAGACTATTCTATCAAATTATTGAAGAAATCGAAAAAGGGGATGTAATCGTAGTTAATAATTCCAAAGTAATTACTTCAATTTTGAAAGGGAGAAAGGAAACGGGGGGAAAAGTAGAGGCACTTTTTTTGAGGGAAATCGCCCCTGCAAAAAATGAATGGGAATGTCTATTGAAAGGGCGAAAATTGAAGATTGAAGGGAAGCTATTTTTCTTAGACGACCGATTAATTGGTACAATTGTTAAGTGGAAAAAGCTCGGGCAATTTATTGTGAAATTTTCTTCTGATATGTCAATTAGGGATATATTACGTAAGCATGCTGCTATTGCGTTACCCCCCTATATAAAAGCCCCTCAAAATGATATATCACGCTATCAAACGATATACGCTTCTAATGAAGGTTCTATCGCGGCACCAACCGCTGGATTCCATTTAACCCATGAATTAATTCGAAAAATTGAAAAAAAAGGTTCTAAATTAGTAGAACTCACCCTTCATGTCGGATATTCGACATTTATGCCCTTAAATAAGGAAATTCTCTCAAATCACACCATGGATCCTGAATATTTTTTTATACCTGATGATTCTGTCGCTACTATTGAGAAATGCCAGAATCAAAACTATAGATTATTTGTCGTCGGAACAACGACTTTAAAAGCTTTGGAGAGTGCAACAAATAGTAAAGGAAAGATAACCCGCCTTAACGGATGGAGTGATTTATTCATTGTTCCTGGTTATAGATTTAAATCAAAAATTGCTCGGATGATTACGAATCTTCATATGCCCAAATCTTCTCCACTTCTAATGGTATGTGCATTTGCGGGAAAAGAACGGATTTTACATGCGTATCAAGAGGCCCTATCTAAAAATTACCGATTTTATAGTTTCGGGGATGCTATGTTAGTAGATAATGAATGAATATCTTATTCTTTAGCAGAAAATATACAACCACAGTAATTTTGACGGTAAATATTATGATATCTGCTGATTTCAATACTTTTTTTAAAGCCATCCTTCTTTTTGAAATTTTTTAGAAGAAATTTGATGCTATACTCCTCCGCAAGCTGCATCCCTAGCTGATTTATCATTTTTGTATTCTTATGAGGGCTGATTGTAAGTGTCGTAGTAAACCACTCAAATTCATGCGTCTTTGCATATTGAACAGTTTTTTTTAAGCGAGTTTTAATACAAATCTGACAACGCTTCCCACCCTCTGGGTCCCCCTCACAACCTTTAATTAATTCAAACCATTCCTCAGGATTGTAATTATCTACAATAAGAGGGACATTCACTTTTTTTACATAATCTTTCAGAGAATCTAGGCGTTTAATATACTCTTCCTTAGGATGAATATTTGAATTCGAGAAATAAAGTGTTACATCAAATGATTCGCGTTGTAATTCAATGATCGAATGAGTTGCGCACGGTCCGCAACAAACATGAAGAAGAATACTTTTCATCAATTAGTTAAAAACAATAGCTCTCTTAAATTTTTACAATAATATGATTAATGAGAATCTCAAAAGTTTTAAAATAATAATAACAAATAATATACAAAATAGAAATTAATTTATGAGATGAAATGAGATGGCAATCAAAGATAATAAAGATGCTGAAATAAAAGCAATGGAAGATCCCACGTTTAAACAATTCATGGATAATAATAAAGATGCTCGGGTTATGACCCGAAAACTTGATGCGAAAGAATTAGAGAGAATAATGAAAGAGCATCCTACCATGTTCAAGGATGCAAAGCCAAAAGAAGTTGTTATGGTTCAAGCAATGAAGCAAACCCTCGGAATTCCCGAAGAGAGCCAAAAAACTGTATTTATAGATCCAGAGACAGGGAAAATTATCATAGCTTTCTAAACACCAGAAATTTGTGGAGTTTAAAAAATATTATTTTAACTTTTTTTTGAAAATAGAATGAAGTGAGTTATTGTGTTAATTGATTTTGGATCACGTACTGTACAAACTAAGTTGTGTTTATACGGTCCGGCGATGTCGGGCAAGACAACGGCGCTTAAAGGTCTTTATGCTCATCTGAATGGTAGCGCTCCTTTAGTTTCAATTGAGACAAGTCATTCCAAAAATAGTCGGACCTTATTTTATGATCTTGGGACACTTGAGTTAAAGTTTGGCATATGGAAATTGAAATTGAACTTCTGGACCGCAACTGGACAAGATTTCTATTGTGCAACCAGAACGACTGTACTACAAGGAGCTGATGGGCTGATTTTTGTTGCTGATTCTCAAAAGCTCTTATTAGATGAAAATATAAAAAGCTGGAATGAATTAAAATCCTTTTTTGGAGACAAATTAGAACATGTAATCCCTGTGATCGTTTGTTTGAACAAAAGAGATCTTAATAATCTGATTTCAGTTGAATTTCTCAAAGAATACCTCCAACTTAATTCTAGTACTCATATTTACGAAACTATCGCGACCGAAAATCACAACCTCTATCCGGCTTTTAAGGAATTACTTGAGAATATTTTTCAAATTCATAAAGCCGCAAAAACTTCTATCATGAATCAATTGAAAAAATACCCCAAAAAATAAGGCCACCGAATTCACATATAAGAATATCGAATATTAGAACTATTACTCACTTTTTCAATATACCTTCCTTTAAAGATAAAAAATCACAAATTATTTGATAATAACAAACGAATTTTACGTAAATTCTTCTGATTTTTGCTAAACTATTCTAAAAGTTTCGGATTAAAAATATAATTAGATGCAATGGTTTTTTAAAGGTGTATTTGTTTAAAACATTTAACCTAATTAAAAGAGAAAAGGAGTAATTTAAAATGGCAGAAATCGTTCAGAAAACAATTAAAATGAAAATTTTTAAAAAACCCCTGAAAGACAACGAATTTAAAGGTTATGCTGCCGGTAAAGGTATAAAAATAACAAAAGTTTCAAAGGATAGCTTTTTAATGGGAGAAATTTTTGTTGATGACGAAATTTATGGCTTATTAGGCCTGAAACAGGAATTTTGGGCTGAGGATTCAAAAGCTCCGGAACTGGATTACATTGATCGAATAACAATCAAGCTATATAATAAGCAAGGAAAAAGTATCGGAATTATTGAAGAGAGATTATTAAAAGAACTTACTCAATCTGTTGTAAGTGGCACATTGCCAGTTTTCACAATAACCCTGAAAGGCTTTCCCTACATTATAGATATCGATAAGGAGTCGAATAAGTTAGTCTTTCCACTAATGGTTAATAAAAGTAAGGGAATTTTCGAAATCTTTCAAATAGCAAAAAAATCTCTTGCAATGGGAGCTGATTTCACAGTTACGAGGAAGGTTGGAGACGCGAAAGTAGCATTCATTAATTCCAAACGTGGAGGAAAAATTGAAATTGAAATTTATGATGATCAATTGGCTAATACTAAAGACTTTATTAATCTTTTAGCTCTCTATGCAGGAACCATACAATACCATGATGATATTGCAAATAAAATTAAAAATACCGTCAATGCACTTAATGAAGGTTTATTAATTTTAAAACCTTCAAAGAAAGCCCTGGAATTGATGTTAAATCCTCGGAAGGCTAAGCGTGTGGTTAAAGAAGACGAAAAAGAAACTCGAAGAGAACGGAAAAAGCGAAAAATACGCGGAGTCGCTGAAGAAGAGGAGCCTCCAAAGAAAAAAAAGCCCCTAAAGAAAAAAACTGAAAAACCCCCAAAAACCTTAGAAAGGTATAAAGAATTACATATAGAAGATCCCGTGAAAAAAGCATCAGGGGTAGGAAAACAAACTGCTGAATTGCTCAAGAATGTAGGAATTATTACAGTAGAGGATTTTTTAAATGCCGATCCTAAAGAATTGGCAGCAGTACTCGAAGTAAAATCTATTACCTCTAAAAAGATTCAAACTTGGCAAAACACATCATTAAAAAGAGTAAAGGATACTTTTGACGACGCTGAAGAGACTGACGACTATGAATTGCTTGATTATGAATCATAAAATTCTAAATCTCTTTTTTTAGATAAATCGACCTTCTTAATTTACTAATAATTTTTAACTTGCTTGAATTATTACTTGTTCAAGTTTTGGTGCAGAAACGTGCCTGAGTCTGATTTATTAAAGGATTTTATTGCAATATGTGGTCAGCAGAATATATCTAGCAAGGAGTTAGATTTAATAGCATATACAAGTGATTTAGCATCCCTTCCTCCATTGATAAAGCAGATATACAAAATTCAATTCCCAAAATATATTATACGCCCCTCTACAAGTGAAGAAATATCAAAAATCATTAAAATTGCAGTGAAATATAAAATTCCATTCACTGTACGGGCTGGAGCATCATCTGGAAATGGGGGGGTTATTCCTATTGATGGTGGATTAATCTTAGATCTAACGCAAATGCAAGAAATTCTGAATATCGATCCACGTTCTTATCAAGTAACTGTGCAACCTGGAATTACGTGGGCGAAATTAAATTTTGAATTAAATAAAATTGGATGTATAACGGGGATCTACCCTTCTAGTTCTCCTTCTGCAACAGTCGGAGGATTTATTTCAACTGGAGGATATGCAGGGATAGGTGCCCCAAAATATGGACCAATTGGACAACAGGTTCAAAAATTACAAGTCGTTTTACCGTCGGGCGAAGTTTCAAATATCTATCCCCCACTTAGTTCATTATTTATTGGAGCTGAAGGAACATTGGGAGTAATCACAGAAATCACTCTAGCGATATATCCGAAATCACAAATAGTTTATCCTTTAGCTTTTGGCTTTAATGATATTGATTCTGCAGTTTCCCTTCTTCAAACAATTATTAAATTGGGACTTAAACCTTACCATGTGATGCTTTTTGATAAGTATTTCTTTGATATTTCCAAGGCGTTGGGCCTTAAAGTCCCTAAGAATGAAATTGTGGTTTTTTTAACGTTAGAGGGAACTGAACTAGCTGTTCAAGCCGATGCCGAAAAAATTCGTTCATCTTTTTCAGAAACAAATGAATTACCAAAAGAAATTGCAGATAATGAGTGGGATCGCCGATTTAAAGCTGAACTCTATATTAAAAGAGCAGGGCCAAGCCTTATTCTATTAGAAATTGGAACTCCCTTAATAAATGTACCACAGATTTACAAGACTTTTCAAGAAATGGGAGTTAGAGAAAAAACTGAACTGGGATTCTGCGGGATTTTAGGTCATGGGTCTACAATGCTTTGTATGCCATTTATTTTGACCGATGAGAGAAAGGGAATGGATTACCTTAAAGTTCTATCATTTAGTCGCAAATTAGTCAGTAAAGCAATTAGATTTGGAGGATATCCCTATGGAATTGGACTTTGGGGTTCTAGTTACTTGCCTTATATCTATGAACAAGAGAAATTAAAAATTATCTCCAATATAAAACATCTTTTTGACAGGAATAATCTTTGTAATCCTGGTAAAATCACCGAAGATCGAACTCCAGAACAGATGCGTCCTCCTAAACCTTAAGGATGTGAAAAATATGCCTATTGACAGACAAGCGCTTTCAAATGATCTTACCAATTTGGTTGGAGCAGAGAACGTTATTATTGACGACTATGAATTAATTAATTATGGGCTAGATAGGTTTGATAGAGAACATACACCCCTTATGGTAGTAATGCCTTCCTCCCTTTCGCATTTAAAACGTCTAAATTTTATTTTACGACGATATAAAATTGATTCCATAACTCCAAGGGGATTTGGTTTAGGAATAAATCTAGGTGCTTTTTCAAATGATTTAATTATAGATCTAACACTTCTAAATAAAAAATTGAATTTAGATACAAAAAAATTAATCTTAACTGCACAGGCAGGAATATCTTATATGGATATTCAAAGAGAATTGATAAAGGAAGGATTTCACCTTCCAATTGAGCCAATACTTGATGGAAGTCTTGGAGGTTTTATAGCTTCTGGGGGGTATGGCTATGGAAGCTACCGGTATGGAAGTGTGATGAGCTTTTTACGTAGTACAACTCTATTTCTTTCTAATGGGGAGATGATCCAAAGTGGAATACCACAAGTACCTCCCACCTCCTCTGGTTACAACTTAAATAGTCTAGTCTGTGGTTCAGAAGGATATTTTGGAATTGTTATTGAGGCAGTCCTTGAAATAATTCCCTTAGCATCCTATAGCTTTAATTTTTTACTATCAATTAGGAATAGTACAGACCTGCCACAATTAATAACGAATTTTAATAATCTTAAGACACTTCGCAATGTATCTCTCTATAAAGGAATTATAAACGATAATTCGTCTAATTTAAGCTTTTTATTACGATTAGAAGGGTCAAATACTGCAGTTGAACAGGATTATTCATCATTACAAGGGATTCAAGAATTAAATTTAGGTAATCCCAAGGACGCAAATAAATTATGGGAAAATCGTATTATAGATCCTGCCCAAATTCCTGCTTCAAATATGGTTATTGAAACTATAATTCCTACGAATCAATTATCTCGATTTTTCAAATTTTGGGAGGCATCTGATTCCCCATCCTATTTTGGAATTTTATTAAATGCAAATAATATACTTCTTTATATGTTTTTAACAGAAAGTATGGATAATTTGCGAAAAACTGGGACTTTAACAGAATTTTTAAAAAAATCCAGTGACTTTTATGCCTATCCTCCAACAATCGGAAATAATATAAAAAAGTTTGTTAAAAAAGACTATCGTAATTTACATATCATAAAACAATTAAAGCCCATTTTTGATATAACTAATCGATTAAAATCGAAGGAGTTACGATTTTGAACCTTCTAGAAAGTCTAAACAAAAAAGCAGCACTGATTAATCGTGAAATTCGACAACTTATCCCTACTTGGGAACTTCCTGATCCAATAAATGAAGCTATAAATCATATTCTGGAATCAGGAGGGAAAAGAATCAGACCAATCTTAGCTTTACTTTCCTGCGAATCTGTAGGTGGAGATATTAATTCAGTAATGAAACAAGCAATTGCATTAGAATTGATCCATAATGCCTCTCTCCTATGGGATGATGTTTTGGATGCTGATGAATTGAGACGAGGGAAGATAACAGTCCATAAAAAATGGGATAAAAATATCGCTATTCTAGCTGGAGCGATGATAACCTCAAAAGCCTTAGAACTTATTTCAAACAAACCGGAAATCCTAGATCTATATTTAAAAGTTATCGGAAAAATGATTGAGGGCCAAGTTCTTGATATCTCAAATAGTATTGACAGAGCTAGCCACCTATTTGAGTCAAAGAGTGAGAAAGAAATCTTTGAAATTCTACGAAAGCGTTTTCAACAGAAAGCCTTAGAAGGAATGGACTGGGAAGAGAGTGGGGACTCACATTTAATTGCTGATTTTACTGAATTCGAAGAAGAACGGGACTATTTTGAAATGATTACGTATAAAACTTCCTCTTTAATCAAATTAGCCACTCGAATTGGTGCCACTCTTGGTGGCGGGACTCAAGAAGAGATAGATGCTTTAACAGATTATGGTCTTTACTTGGGACTTGCGTTTCAGCTAAGAGATGATCTAATTGGAATAATTTCGGATGAAAAAACTCTGGGAAAACCTGTAGGTTCTGATATTCGCCAAGGAAAATTAAATTTATATACAATTTTTGCGTTAAGAAATTTAGAAAATAGTGAATTAAGTGAATTTTTAGAATTAATGCGAAAAGCCGATAATAAAACAGAAATTCAAAGAGTGCGAAAAATTTTGGATGATTGTGGCGCTCTAAAATATGCGAAGGATAAATTAAAATCTATTGCTCAAAAAGCTCAGGACCAACTTTCTACATTACGCGATACTGCCCCTAAAATCACTCTAAATAAATTGATACTTTTCACAATTGAACGCGAATTTTAATAGGTGAAAAAATATTTGTCTATTCAACAGGAACATTATGAAAAGGAACTCTATATTTGTGCGAAGTGTGGCTATTGTGTTAGGGAGTGTGCGGTTTGGAAAGTCAATGGATACGATACTGTTACGCCTCGGGGAAAAATTCTATTATTAAAACACTTTATTGAACAGAAAAAAGAGCTTCCTCCAGAATTAATTAAAAATTGGTATCTTTGTTGCACTTGTGGAAAATGTACTGAAATTTGTCCTTTAGAAATAGATTTTCCTGAGTTAGTCAGAACCTATCGCATCCAATTTGCGAAAAATAAGAAAAATATTCCTAAACCCTTTCAAAAAACCACCGAAAATATTTTCTCAACAGGGAATCCCCTAGGCCGTAGTCGGGATGATCGGAATGATTGGCGTCCTGATGAAATTAATTTTAAAAAGGATTCAAATCATCTCTTTTATGTTGGATGTATGTCCTCCTATTGGACAATGGAAGTTGCGGAATTAGTTGCGCGCATTCTTAACAAAATACAATATGATTTCACTGTATTAGAAAATGAACCCTGTTGTGGGTATATTGAATTTTGGTCAGGTGAAATTAATAAAGCAAAAGAACTTGCTACAAATTTTGCACAAATAATTAAAGAAGCCGGTATTACTACAATCTTCACAGCGTGCCCTGGTTGTTATTCTACACTTAAATATGATTATCCGAAATTAAATATCAAAATTAATGCTGAAGTCTTACATATTTCTGATTTATTCGCCCGATTGATAGATGAAGGGAAATTAAATTTCACAACCAACTTGAACTGCACAATTACTTATCACGATCCCTGTCACCTCGGCCGATTTCATGGTATTTTTAATACACCCCGTCAAATTATTAAAGCTTTACCAAGTGTAAAATTTATAGAAATGGATTATAATAAGGAAAATTCTAACTGTTGTGGAGGTCCACTGCGAACTGCTTTCCTAGATATTGCTCAGAAAATTGGTGAATTAAGGGCAAAAGAAGCAAATGATACTGGAGCGGATATTGTCACAACTATTTGTCCTCAATGCGTGATAAGCTTACGCCAAAGTTCCCATGATTTCGATTATATTGTAACAGATCTTATTGTTCTTATCGCTAAAGCATTAGGTATTAAGGAAGCAGATGATTATTTATAGTTAGGATTTCAATCCACAAAATAATACTCTTCCCAGAACATTTTAGACTTGAAAAAAATCACAATTTTCCCCTTTTATAAAAATATTTATTGTTTATTAATATTCGAACAATCTTTAAAATAAGAGGTGTTTAAATATTGAATTTTTAATAAATGTATGATTTTTGTAAAAATAAATTGTAATAATTTCAATGGAATGAGTTAGATGAAAATACGATGTAATTGCGGTTGGAGTAGAGAATTAACAGATGAAGAAATTGAAAAAATATCAAATGGGTATAAATTACGTTGTAACCATTGTGGAAAAACATCCTTCAAATTAATTTGTCCTCTAATTTGTGAAATGGAAGAATTTTACTACATAAAAGAGAAAGAACTCCGTTGTCATCTCATAAATGCCCTTTTTGTCAAAAAAGGAGTAGCTTTTTGGGACTGCAGTTCTGAATCTTGTCCTGATCCTTTAATTGTCAAGGGAATTCCGCTACAAATTAAAGCAGGTGATTTTATTTATGGGTATAAGGGGCGAATTCACACTGTCGAATTAAAGTTCATAAAATACGATTGTCAATCTTATTATAGTGGGTATAGGCCAAAGAGAAGGACAATGGTCATCTATCGAAGTCAATTCGAAATGATAAAAGAGGGTGGGGGTTATTTGGTGGTAGTTGCGGAGCCAAAACAGAAGGAGATTACGAAAGGAAAAGAAGTTTGTATAAAGGGATTATCAAGGATGCGAGGGTTATTAGGAACGAGAAAATTAACTTATGATTGTGTAATAGTCGATAAAAACTTGATTTATCAACTAAAGGAGGGAAAAAAATGGGTGAATGAAAAAGGATATGAAGTTTTCCGTATTTCCTTTCAAAAAGTTTGGAATATGGATGCAATTAAATTCCAAAGCCCCATACATAAATTACCACATAAAATTGCGGACTATTTAATTGAATTGAGTTTAAAAAAGGAGAAATAAGATAATGATCTATGGTGTAAATTGCGATTGGAATATTAGAAGAAATTTAAGAATCTCAAAACAATGAGAGGTTTCGATACGATAATAAGAAGGTAAAATCTAGAATGATGGAAAAAGAATTTGAATGCAATCTGATAGGGAAATACCTATCGAATGAAAAGGAATTACGTCATCTAATAATGAATATATTTTTTAGGCGGAAGGAAGTCAAAGTCTGGGATTGTCGCCCAGAGGATTGCCCTGATCCTATAATAATAGACGGTAATAAAACGCGTCCCTTAGCAGGTGATTTTATTTACGAGTTTAGAGGTCAATACAAGGTGGTTGAATTGAAATTAATTCAATTGTACTGTAAGAAAAGACGTGGTATTTATATACAAACTCGGAATAAAATTTACATTACCCTCCCACAATACAATTTAATTTCCAGAGGGCACGGTTATCTAGTAGTTGTTGCAGAGCCACCAAGAAAAAGAATCGAGGTATATGGGACGAGGACACACAGTAAAAAAGATTGTAAGGAGGATTTAATAGAATATCGAAGCAGATTAGCTGATGAACATTTACTTTATGAAGGGGTTATTGTGGATCAAAAGATTATTAAAAAATTTTTAGATTATTGGAGATTTAGACTTGTAGGTCATACTGAAATAATGACTCCTAATTTTAACAAAGTTTGGCAATTGGCTGTGAGTAAGTTTCTCGTAGGGTTATCTAATTTAGGGCAAACCATTGCGAAGAGACTTACTTGGAGAGCCTTTTATTAAATTTTTAATTAGGAATTTTTTTATTACGTAAAAATTGGATAAGGGAGAATATATATAACAAAAAATTAGTAAGTTCTCATAATCTATTTGAGGTATAAGTATTATGACTCCAAAAGATTCTAATCCTGATTTCATAACTTACCAGGATTTAAATCACGTGATAGGCGAATCCATGTTTCCAGGCAGTCTTTATCTCTATACTGATGAAGAAAACGAGTTTCGCTTTCAATTACGAGAATTCATCCAAAAAGAAATCGCCCCCCTCGTCCCCCAGATCGAAAACGAGGCCAGTTTCGAGCTCTGCCTTGAGGCTTATAGTAGGCTTGGTAAGGCTGGTTACTTGACTTTTTCATTCCCCAAATCTATCGGTGGTCAAGGTAAAGGCTATATTTAGAAAGAAGAATCTTTCTAAAAGCAAAGTTTACCGGACGATATTCGGCGAAGAACTTGCTGCAGTAAATTCAGCAGTAGTGGTGACTTATGGGGCGAGTGCTAATTTGTTTGCGGCACCAATTATCCATTTCGGAACGGAAAAGCAAAAAGAAAAATATTTGAAACCGATAATGTCTGGAGATGCACTTGGTGCTATAGGAATAACAGAACCTAGTGCAGGGAGCGATGCAGTGGGCGGCATGAAATCGACGGCTATTAAGAAAGGAGATGTTTATGTTATAAATGGAGAAAAACGCTATATTACGAATGGTAGCCGAGCTGATTATATTTTATTATACGCCTTAACCAATCCAAATGCGCCTAAAAAACATCAAGGAATCAGTGCATTTATTTTTCCAACCGATACTCCCGGTTTTGAACGCGTTAAGGATTTCGATCTTGCCGGAAGACGGGGATCCGTCAATTCCTATTTGCGTTTCAAGAATTGTGAAGTCCCAGTAGAAAACCTTGTGGGCTACCCCGAAATGGAAAATAAGGGTCTAAAAATTATGTTCTCTGGGCTTGATGGCGAAAGATGTTTTACCTGTAGCCAATACATAGGCATCGCTAGAACCGCCTTTGAGATTGCCATGAAATATGCAAATTTAAGAGTTCAATTTCAGAAACGCTTGCGAGAATTTGAGGGAATCAGTTTCAAAATTTCCGAAATGTATGCGAAACTCGAAGCCGGTAGATTAATGATGTTGAGGGCTGCACGCATGCTCGATGATGGTCTTAACGCCACTAAGGAAGTCGCTGCGGCGAAATTCACTTGTGCAAATAATCAAATGGATATTGTCCTTGAAGCAATGCAAATATTAGGGGGAATTGGATATACAAAAGAATTCCCGCTTGAGCAATTATTAAGAGATTCAAAAATATCCCAGATATCTGCTGGTACAGTCGAAATCCTAAAATTTTTATGTCAAAGGGAATTATATAAGGCCCTAAAATTATAATTTTTTTCCCTTTATGTATTTATTATTTTTTCTTTAAAATATGGGAGTAGTTTATCAATGTTTATTAGCTTTTGTTCTTCAGCTTTTAAATCCCGTACAGTTACTTCATTTTTAAGAAATTCATCTGGTCCAATAATAATTACATAACGTACTTCCTTATCGGCAGCATAAGATAAGAGCTTTTTTAGTTTCTTACGTCCGACATCGAATTCGGTAAAAAACTTATTTTTCCGTAGCATTTGTGCAATTTTAAGGGCTTCTGGTAAAAGAATTTCATCGATACAAGTAATAATAATAGTTTTAACATAGAACTTTTCACTAATTTTGCCAAGCTTCTTTTCCTTCATGGCTAAAACAATTCTATCAATTCCAGGTGCGCATCCAGTTGCAGGAGTAGATTGACCATGAAAGTTTTCAATTAATTTATCATACCTGCCGCCCCCACCCACTGCAATTGAAATTCCTGGTATAAATATCTCAAATATCAATCCAGTATAATATTCCAATCCTCTTGCAAATCCTAGATCAAGAAATATATGATTAATATCTCCACAGCTCAAATATAGGGTTAAAATTTCCTTCAAATTTTGAACTGCTTCTAATGCTTTAGAATAAGGTCCTAAAAGACTGATTGCTTGGTCAATTAAATCGTGAATATTCTTTCCCTTTAACTGCATCAACTTTTTAATGCTCTCTACACAATTATCAGATAATTGGTGTGTCTGAAAAAGTTGATATGCATCATCAATTTTACCTCTATCAATGAGACTAAAAACTTTATTCTGAATTTCTTCCCCTAATCCCTCTTGTTCAAGAATTTCCCGTAAGATACCCACATGCCCCACTTTAAAATGAAAATCATTAATTCCAAGGTTTATCATTAAATTATCACAAATATTTAAGATTTCAGCATCTGCCTCAGGATGGTCTGACCCAATTAATTCAAATCCAGCTTGTCGAAATTCACGGTATCGCCCATATTGAGGATTGTCGTAACGATAACATGGGCCGATATAAGAAAGACGGAGTGGTTTTTTCGCTGCCTTCATAAAATGAGTAATATATAGTCTGGCGATGGACGCCGTCATTTCAGGACGGAGTGCAAGCTTTCTAGCTGCCTTATCTTCGAATACATACATTGTCTCCTTAATTTCTTCTCCTGATTTCGCGGCTAACAGTTCAAATGGCTCTAGAATAGGCATGGCCACTTCTTGATAATTATAGGCATCAAATAATTCCCGAACAATTTTTATTACTTGTTTAAATATCTGATATTCGTTCGGGAGTATATCCCTCATGCCTTTAACGGTCTGAAACTCCATTATTTTCAACTCCAATGAATGAACATTTAGACTAGAGATCAACTTCTTGGGCTTTATAAAATGTGACTTCGCCTATTCTATCCACTACAGCTAAAACCAATTTTTTTCGGTTGCTTTTCGCAACTTTTGTTATTTTATCAAGCGAAATTAACTTCAAAGGTGTTCCTTCTACAACAGTATGAACTAAATATTTAGCTGCGTCCGTCCCAAGTTGCGCTCCCCGTTCATATACTCGATAATCGATTTCTGTCCCATAGCCTGCTTTAACGATATAGCCTCTAGAACGAAGATCCTTATAAGAGAGATATTTTACCCATAATTCGGGGATATCTTTAACATATTTTTCAACTATTTGTGAAAAATCATATTCTTTTCCCATTTTATCAGTAATTTGAATTCGTTTTCGTTCACTTAACAATAATGCTTCAACAGGATCAAGTTTTAGACTCCCATCTTCCTGAATTTGACCATAATAACCCCTTTCATATATCAAATTAGCTTGATCTTTTTTAATAATGACATCATTACCATCTAGCTCAGCAACAACTACTTCCTCTTTTTCTTCACTTTCTAATTCATTTAAATCATTTTTTTCGTTCAAAACAAGGATCACCAATTTACTCGTTAAATAATCGTTCGATATTTTCCTTATAGGGTGGATAAATAATTCCCTTTTCTGTTATAATCGCAGTCACCAATTCTGGTGGGGTTATATCAAAGGCAGGATTTATCACAGAGACTCCAGTGGGCGTTATTTGATATGAACCAATGTGTGTAACTTCTAGTTTATTTCGTTCTTCAATTACTACATCTTCATGATTTGTCTTCAAGTCAAATGTAGATTTTGGTGCAGCCACATAGAAGGGAATATTATGTTGCTTTGCCAGAATTGCTACGGAATATGTGCCTATTTTATTTGTGATATGTCCAGTTTTCAAAATTCGATCAGCGCCAACAACGGCACAATCAATTTTTCCATGATATAATAGCGAACCTGCCATGTTGTCCGTAATTACGGTAACAGGAATATTATTTTGTTGAAGTTCAAAAGCTGTTAAGCGAGCTCCTTGTAGCCGCGGACGAGTTTCATCTGCATAAACATGAATTTTTTTCCCCTGTTCCGCAGCAACCTTAATAACTGCCAATGCGGTTCCATATTCACCTGAAGTGGCCAATTCTCCCGCATTACAATGCGTTAGAATGTTATAATTGTTTTTAATGAGTGTTGCACCATGTTCGCCCATAGCTCGATTTATTTCAAAATCTTCACGTGCGATAGTGAGCGCTTCATTTACAACCCGATCTTTTAGAGTTTGAACAGTTCCAGATTGCTTTAAAGTGTTCAGAACACGATTAATTGCCCAAAATAAATTAACCGCAGTAGGTCGGGTTTTTCGCAACCTATTTGCTGCTTCATTCATTTCGCTTCTGAAATCCTCAATATTTCCTTTCTTCGAATGATATGCAGCTACGGCCAAACCAAAACCAGCTGCCACCCCGATAGCTGGTGCCCCGCGAATGTTCATAACTTCTATGCATCGCGCCACTTCTTCATATGTTTCGCAATCAATATACTGTACTTTATGTGGGAGAACTGTCTGGTCAAGAATTTTCACGATTCCGTCTGAAAAAGAAATTGTCTTCATTTTTTCTAAAAACCTATTCTTTTATCTCAAAAGATGTTAAGGAAATAGTAATAATCTACAATAAATAAATCTTAAAAAACTATCGTCTCTTTATCCCAATTCTGGTTCTTTTACATTTACAAGAATATCTGGGATACTCTCTGTTACTGCTTTGATTTCTTTTTGCCAGTTTTTCCCAATTGAAACTATTGAAAAAATACCAACTAGGTTTGCGCCTGATTTTTTTACCAATTTCACAAGAGCTCCCTGAGTAACTCCTGAACGAATGATGTCATCAACAATTAATACATGATCTTTCGATGTCAATTCACTTTTCGGAATGTACAAAGTTTGAATCACTCCAGATGTTCTATGTGAATAATCCTCTTCATAGAATTTAGATACTCCTGCCTCTCGATTCTTCTTTGCGAGAGCTAAATTTACCCCTAATTCCCCTGCTACATAGGTAGATAAAGGAATTCCATCCGTGGCAACCGTCAATATCTTTGTAATCTTCTGGTCTTGATATTTAATGGCAAGCATATTTGCAATAAGCCTTAAAAGCAGTATGTCGCACACTAAGTCGGTATTATTAAAGTAGCCATTTTTATCAAATTTTATTCTATCATTGATTTCTTTTTTCACATCGAATTTTTTCTTGAAAATCTTTAGTAACTCGTTTGCACGTTCCGCACTCGGGAGAACATGCCCTTTTACATACCGATTTAAGACAGTTATGGGTAAATTTGTCAATTTTGCTAAATGATCGTAAGTATATCGTTTTTTTAGGATTTTGAGCATATCAATTGCGCGGATTCGATTATAGATCTCATCCAAATGTGTTTTACGCAATGATTAAACCTTCTCCTTGTCTTATCGCTCCGATTCAGTTCTTTCTTTCTGGGATTAATTTTCTTTCTCTATTTCAACATATTCATGTTTAAATACTAACAATCATATATAAAAATTTGTTAAAAATTTGTCATTATTTAGCTTGATTTTTATATATCAACTGGGGCAAAATTTTATAATTAATAAAGAATTAGTGCATTTGGGTCGAAAATTCTTGCGAAAAATTCAGGAAAAGTTTGGAACTTCTCTTTTTGTGGGTGATTTACCTACAGGTTGTCAATTTTGTCATTCAGGGAGTAAGATTGTACTGTTTATAACGGGACTTTGTGAACGCCCGCCGTATTGTAGATGGTATTGCCCCATTTCATTAGAAAGACGTGGGAAAGATCTTAGTTTTGTAAATGAAGTGCAAATTACTTCTGAGCAAGATATAATCAATGAAGCCCAATTAATCGATGCAAAAGGAGCAGCTATTACTGGAGGCGAACCAATAACCCACTTTAAACGAATAGTAAAGTATATAAATTTGTTAAAAAATGTGTTTGGTGATGATTTTCATATTCATTTATACACAAATAGTATAAATTTAAGTAAGTCTCATTTAACACGTCTGAAAAATGTAGGATTAGATGAAATTCGGTTACATCCTTCACCCAAAAATTGGAATAAAATTGAATGGTGTGTTAAAAGTGGCATTGACACAGGCGTAGAAATTCCAGTTATTCCCAATCAATTTCAAAAAATTAAAGATCTAATCCAATATCTCGAGAAAATTGGGGTAAAGTTTCTAAATTTAAACGAATTTGAAATAACAGAATCTAATTCCAATGATCTAAAAAAGTTTGGCTATTCTTTAAAAGAAAATACAATTGCTGCGGTCAAAGGAAGTGAAAAATTAGGATTGAAAGTTTTAAAATTTGCCAGATCATTCAAATTAAATATTCATTACTGCTCCATTGGGTATAAAGATGGAATTCAATTAAAAAATCGATTTATTAGAAGAGCTAAAAATATCGTTCGTCCTCATGAAACAATTTCCGATGAAGGCCTTTTGGTAAAGGGCATAATATTCCAAGAAAATGTAAAATTGCCAGATCTTGAAAATTTAAGAAGGCAAATAATTCAAAAATTTGGGATTAGTAACTCAACTCTTATTATAAATCGTGAGAAAACACGACTTGAGATTTCAATGGATACCTTGAAAAAAATTGAAGAATTTCTGAAACAAAAAAATTTTACTTCTGGAACCATTGAAGAATTGCCATTAGATGGTAAAAATCGTATCCAAATGACATTTACACCTTCTTAATTCCATTTAATACATAGAAAATAATTTATTTTTAAATTAAATATTTTAAATGAGAGCTTATGCAAATAAACCTTTCAAATCACACAAAAATTAAAGTCAAGGCAATAAATGACCAATTACATTTGACTTTATCTGAAATGATGACTGGAAATATTCCTAAAAAAACATTCAAGAAATTAATTAAAAAAAGAATAAGAATCTCAGAAAAAAATATCCAAATAATAAAAAACGCTGAAGATCTAATCATTAAAATTGAAAATGAAACTAACTTACCGGTAAAAAACGTTCTAATTAAGGAACTTTCAATAATCCTTTCTGAATACCTACCTCTAACTTTGAAAAATAAAATAACCAATCGGAAATTAATTCACATTACAAAAGATTCTGGAATTCCTCTAATGGGTTCTATCTATTTTGGAATTATTGATCGTGGTACAAACCTAATCCAAGTTCGTCCATTAACCGGGTGCTTATTAAATTGCCCTTTTTGTAGCGTAGATGAGGGAAAACTCTCAAAAACTCGATTAACAGATTATCTTATAACTGTTCCATATCTAGTTGAAGAAACTAGGAAGTTGATTGCTTATAAAGGAATTTCAGATATTGAAATTCATATTGACGGGCAATCAGAACCGACCTTATACCCGCATTTACCCGAGTTAATAGCAGAATTTAAAAAAGATTCAAGGATTAATGTAATTTCTATACAAACAAATGGATTACCTTTAAATTATAAATATATTAAAAAATTAGAACAAATAGGGCTAACTCGAATCAATTTATCAATCAACTCCTTAAATCCAAAAAAGGCTCAATATCTTGCCGGCACATCTAGTTATGATATCGATCATATCAAACAAATAGCGAAACAAATAGTAAGTTCCTCCATTGACCTTTTAATTTCTCCTCTCTGGATCCCGGGAATAAATGATGAAGATATCGAAGAAATAATTTCTTTTACAAACAATTTGAAGATAGAAAGCGATTTTCCCATTTTGGGAATTCAGAATTATTTGAAATATAAGTTTGGTCGCAAAATATCTCATGTAAAAATGGTTAATATGAAAAGATTTCAAGAAAAATTACGAGAATGGGAGGAAAAATTTGAAACTCACCCATTGTTCCTATCAAAGACTGATTTTGGTATACATCCCGCGAAAAGTTACCCGAAACCCTTTCGCAAAGGTGAAAAAATTGAAGTTGAGATTGTCAGTCTTGGTCGTTTACCATCAAAGCATGAAAATAAACAAGAAATGCTAGGAAGTGCAAAAAATAGAGTAATTCAAATCATGAATTCAACGGCGAAAATAAAAAATCGGGTAAACGTCAAAATAACAAAAACAAAAGATAATATTTTTTATGCTCGTGAAATATATAACTAATTCTGGGAAATTGGAAATCTGAGGAGAGCTGCAATCCCACTCAATGAATTTAATTGTTCCCCTGCTGGATGTAGTGTACTTATAATATGTATTTTTCCTTTGTTTTTTTCAACATTACGAATTACCTCATCAATTTCTTTTCGCATTTCAATGGATTGTTCTCTTAAAAAAACATCTGTTAATAAAAGTTTATCTATAGCATTAGTTTGAGCTAAATTTTTGATTTCATTAAATCCATACGTTATATCGTTCTGGTTTTTTCCTAATCTGCGTAAAACTTCATCAATCAAATCACTCTCTTGAAACAATCTTAATTTACCCAAAATTTTAGACGTTGCGCCTCGTTTTATAACCTCATATATTCCACTTTTACTCGCATTTGAGGCATTTTCTATTGAGATCGGAACTTCAATTTCAGGAACTTTCTCCCTTAAATACCGACTAAAATGTTCTTTTGCAAATCCTGGACCTGCAACAATAATGGCTTGTACATTATACATCTTATTATTTTCGACGAGGACGGTACTAATTTCTTGGTAGAATTTTTGGAGCGATTGTTCATGATAAGTGATTTTAAAACGTTTTCCTGGTATATTTTCCTGAAAATGTGTAATAATTTTTATTCCAATACTAGTGACTAATCCAATTGTTACTTCTCGCTCATCTATTACGGCGATTAATATTTGCTGTGCTTCGGATTCTGCTACAGCATCCTCGAGTCGTATTAAATGAAACTTCGACCATTTTTCCTTTTTTATTAAGAACCGCGAGTTAATTTCTATGTTAATCGTGTGATGAGAATCTAAAGTGATAAGATCCATTGGACCTTTCTTGATCAGCCCCCTAACACGCAAACGATTTGAGAAGGCATGAAATTCAACTCCTTTTACAAGGATCCCTAAATACATTTTAACCTTCTCCCCAGAATCTGGCCTTAACATTTCCTTTTTTTGCCGGATACGGCGAAAAGTCTGGGCAAAAACAAGATCCTCTGGCTCAATAATATTATACAATTGCCACAGATCATCTAAATTGTCCACTTGCAATTCGATTTTGCCTAATTTCAGATCCTTCTCTATAATTCGCGTTCGTTTTTCCTCCATTATTTAATAGATTATATAATAATTGAAGAAACATCAAATAAGAAGCCTTTGATTTTTACCCTTCACTAAGATCAATTAATTATTTTCTCTGCAATACGTTCAAATAATTTAAAAAGCCTAATTTAAAATTAGTGAATTTCTATGACGAAAAAATCTGGAATAGCTGCTGAAAGGAAGTTGGTGAATTTATTTTGGAAACATAATTTTGCGGCCATTCGCATTCCAGCATCTGGAGCGGGAGGAAAAAGTTACCCAAAACCTGATATAATTGCTGGAAATGGGAAAAAATATTATGCATTTGAAGTAAAAACGAGTAATTTAGAAAAAATTTACCTGCGTGACGATGAAATTCAAGAGTTAGTCTCATTTTCAGAAGCGTTTGGCTGTGTTCCATTTGTAGCGATAAAATTTAAAAAAAAATCGCGTGATTGGAAGTTTTTTAATATTTCTACTCTCAAGAAAACAACTAGTGGGAATAATTATAAAATTGAGTATAATGAAGATTTTTCAAAGGGAATCGATTTATCCTCACTAGTTCAAAGTTAGTGAATTCAAATGTCCAATAAAACGGGAACTCCTACTGAAACTGAAAAGTGCAATTATGATATTCGTGTTGCCACCCAAAAGGATTTAGATCGAATTTATCAAATAGAAGTTTTAAGTTTCCGAGAAGCATATCCAAAAACTTTACTTTGGCAATTAATAAAAGATAAAACTGCAATTTGCCTCATCATTGAAGATAATCAAAAAATTTTGGGATTCGCCGTTGGAATTATGCGATCTGGTGAGAAAGGACATATTATTTCTATTGCCATCGATCCTAAATTTAGGAATTTTACTCTTGGTAGTCTCGTACTAACCAACCTGATATCAATGTTAAAGAAGCGGGGGGCCTCAATACTTGAATTAGAGGTACGAATTTCAAATAAAGTCGCTCAAAAACTTTACAAAAAATTCAATTTTCAGATTAAAGAGATTAAACAACGCTATTATTCCAATGGGGAAGATGCTTATCTCATGGTTTGTAAATTAGACGAATAAAACTATTAATCTTTCTTAATTATTAATAGATATGAATATTATGAAAATAATCTATGCAATAAACACTCTATTAACAGTTGGGTCTTCCCCCCCCTTCTTACTTTTATTTTCCACCAAAATTAACCTGAATCTTATAACTTTTCATGAAAATAAATCTTCATCCTGTTATTAAGTGTTCTTGAACAAAGCTTGTACAACTAATTTTTATAACTTTAATAAAATTGAAGTTTGAAGAAATCGCGAATTCCCTCCAACTTTTCAGACGCAATATCGGAGTATTCTCCCTCGAATTTGTTAATTAGCTCAATTGCTTCTTTTTTCATGGATAATGCGATGCGACGCTGATCATTTGCAAACCTACCGGTCATTGTTGCATAGAATTTTGCCTGAAAGAGGAGCTTTCTTATTTCTAATAATTTCAATTCAACATCTGGTTGGACCAAGAATTGATTTAATTCTGCCTGAATAAAAAATCCTATTTTCATCAAAAATCCGTAAACTAATTCAAAGGAATTCATTAAAACTGTTTCAAATTCAGTACTAAGGATATCATAGGACATATCATCTTTATCATAAGATATTGAATATGAAAATTTAGTGTATTCATCATCCTGATTTACGATTTTGAAACCGTATTGGATTTTTTGAAGCATTTTTGGGAGCTCAATCACTCGTAATCGCGCAGAGATATCATCAATGATTTCCCGGATTTGATCTTCGGTGAACTTACCAGAAAGGATATTTGATGAAAGATAAATATTTTGATCAATCATTCGCATATTATGGTGAAGAATAGTTTCTATATGAAGCTTCTTTTCAACTCCATCAACAATTAACTTACTAGTACTATTACGATCAGGAGATAAGAATTCAAGTGCATCTTCAAATTTTTCAATAGCTTCATCTTCCTTTTCTCGTAAAAGGCGATCAACCGGTGGTTCATCCAAATTTAATTTCTTCCCAACTGGCTTTTCTTTGTAATTAGATTATAATGGTTTGAAGCTATATTTTAACTGTTATGTTAATTTTGTAATATGTGGAAAAAATGAATCAAGATAAATTAAATGAACTCTTAAGTTCGATTTTTGACAAAAAATCCTTTTCAATGGATAAGGCACTTCTTTATTTTTACTCGATGGACGTATCAGTTAAAGAACACATTCCAGATGCCGTGGTCATACCAGAAACTCGCGAACAATTGGTCCAATTAGTTAAATTAGCTTATGAGCATGAGATTCCAATAATTCCACGTGGTGCAAATGTTAAAGATTTGCAGGAATTAATTGCTGAGCAATTGGATCTGCTATAACCAATTATCTGAATAACAAATAATCTCCACTTTTTCCCCTTATTACAAATTTTTAGATAAAAAGAATTTAAAGTTACTAAAGTCAATGATATTATATCTCTTAATCTTGATAGAAAAAAATAAATTAATAAAGATTGAAAGAGATTAAAAGATTAATTTTACTAATAAGGGATTGAAAATGGTAATCGAAGAGCCACGTCCAAAAAAGAGACAAACTATTATCACATATATTTTAATTATTATTTGCATAGTCATGTTTATTATTACTTTAGGACCAACTGGCCTTATACTTAATGAGAGCAGTCCTCTAGTCCAAAATCTTTGGTTTAAATCCGCGTATTTTTTTGATCCAATATATGGAGAGCAAGGTCAAAACTTGCATTCCCTTATTACTGCAGCATTTTTACATGGCGACTGGATTCACATTACTAGTAACATGTACTTTCTCTGGGTATTCGGCGATGACTCTGAGGATATTATGGGGCGCGTAACCTTCGTGATTTTCTTTATATTCTGTGCGATTATTGCAAGTGCTTTCTTTGCCTTAGTAAATATCATTGCATATAGTATAACATTAAATTATGCCCTTCTATCTACTCCTGCAGTCGGTGCATCAGGAGCAATCTTCGGTGTCCTTGCAGCCTATGCTATATTCTTTCCTAATAGAACATTGATGGTTCCTGGATGGGGAAGAGTTTCCGCAAAATACTACATAATAATCTATGCTATCTTTGAAACGGTTTACATTTTCATAGGTGGAGATAATGTTGCCCATTCAGCCCATGTTGGGGGATTTCTGGCTGGGGTATTCTTCGCGTTCATGTTCAGGAAATTATTTCAGGAAAAATATCAAATCGCTAAAACAGTATTTCTTCCAGCAGGTCATAAAACAAAATAAACATCTGAATTTTTCCTCCCTTTTTTTGATTTATACTGATAATAGAAATTTAATAGCTTAAAAATTCTAAACTAGAGAACTGAGTTCATCTGGTTAAGGTTCATAATCCCATTTGGCTTCGTTTCTTGAAAAAGCCCAGAGTACCACAAAAAAACCTGCTATAAAGACAATTAAATCAATTACCCAGAATAATGAATCATTTAAGGGAATACGGGAAATCCCATGGAGGAGATCGGGATC
This sequence comes from Candidatus Helarchaeota archaeon, assembly GCA_013375405.1. The sequence continues at coordinate 2,923 of JABXJU010000032.1, read as the reverse complement.
AAAAGGGTAGAATGGATAAATAATACGTTCTGGTTTTAAATTCGCATCTGGCATTAAAAAATCAAAGAGGAAATGACTAAGAATGGCTCCACTATATATCAATCCAGAGCCTATCCGGTTACGTGAGAAAGCCAATATTAAAAATAGGGAAATAAACATAACATATAGAACAATTGAATGACTCATTGGTAGGGGAAAATCGATAAGAGCAAAATCCGAGCCAAATACTGATATAAGCCATCCCAATAATCCGTTGGATATTGGTGGATAATTTACCATGATGTTTTGTGTTCCAAAAAGAATATAAAATATGATATCCGGAAGAAAAGAAAAAATCGTGAGAATGATTAATGATCTTTTATAAAATTTTGCCTTGAGAAAGAATGCTACTCCTAAATGACCGAAAATCATCCTTTAACTCCTAATTTTATTTCCTCATTTTTAAAACTAAATGTTTTGGACGAAGATATATTGGATTAAAATAATTAAAATTGAAATTAAAAATTTGCGTAGAAACAATGGAATCATATTGCACGCCTTAAAGCGGCTAATCCAATTGAAAATGTGGATTCAATGATTTTTTCAGAATTATCTAATATGATTTGGGCTGCAGTTGTCGGCTGTTCAGCGGTTACCTTATCAATATCATTTTCTATATCTCGTTTTTGTTGTTTCATCTCATCTACCTTTAAGAGCACCATGAGTGCTTCTTTTGTATTTTTAAAGAGAAATGATGAAATCGCGTCTTTGAGATTTTGATAAGTTGGCTGGAGTAACTCTAATGTTGTATCAATAAATTGCTGTTCCTTAAATTTAATGACTGCGTTGGACATTGAAGCTAAATTTGTTACAATTGTATTTAAATCAACGATAAAAAAGGCAAAATCAACAGCATCTTGTGCCGTAATATTCATTCTCGTCAATAATTCGGGTTGCATCAATGCTTTTCTCAATTGTCGGTGTACTCGAAGATAATATTTGAGGACGTTATCTCTTGAATTTAAAATTGCTTCCAGAGTCGAGAGCTCTGCCGGCGAAATCGACTCTAAAAATTTGCGCATTAATTCTAAAACTGTGTTACTAACCATTTTCACTAATTCTTCGATGCTCGACTCCTTTATTGCCATAATATCCTTTAGTATAATTTCATCTGTTGTCGTGTTGAGAATTTCAAATCCCATTAGTTGTGAAACTAAGTTTGAAATTTCTTGATAACGCGACTTAGGGAATGGTGACTTAGAACTAATCCGAATGATATCATTACCATCTAAGAATTTTGTTTGAATGACATAATTGAGCTTTTGAATATCAGGATACTGTTCGGATTTAATTTCTGCTTCTAATGGTTCCTTTTCTATGCCAAATTGCAAAGGTAGAATCAACAACGACCCATCAGGATTTTCCAAAACTTGAACTTCATGTTTTTCCGTTAAATTAAACCTTTTTGTCCAATTCCGTGGAAGACTCATTATTAGTGTTTTAGAACTTCCCCATTTAACCAGTTTTCTTGTTTCTGATATTTTCCCCATAACAGATTTCCATCTCCTTCATTTGAAAAACCTCTATTTAATTCTAGGTTTTTGCATAACTTAAATATTTTTAGGTTTTAAACTTCTTTTGCATGCAAAATTAGTTTTTTTTATGTTTTTATTTTTCAATTGTAAATTTAAAACCCATAGTTTATGAACAATTCCTCTCTTCCCCATACGTTTCCTTTTTGATGAGGGGACTAACTAACAGATTATAATTTTAAATAGAAAAAAAAGGTTAGAATGGTAGACTCTCTAACCATGGATAGAGTTCTTTTAACTTTTTCATTGATTTCGCGACTTCTGCCTCGGGATATTCATAAGGTTGTAATTTCCCAGCAAAATAGGATTCAAACGCCGCTAAATCAAAATGCCCGTGTCCGCATAACAGGAAGAATATAGTCTTTTTTTCTCCCGTTTCCTTGCATCGTAATGCTTCTGCTATCGCCGCTTTGATTGCATGGCTCGGTTCTGGCGCTGGGATAATACCCTCTGCTTTTACGAATTGCTCTGCCGCCTTAAAGACTTCGACCTGATTAAATGCTTGGGTCGTAATTTTACCCTGGTCCGCCATAAGGCAAACTTGTGGTGCCATCCCGTGATAGCGTAAGCCACCTGCATGGATGGGTGGCGGGATAAATTCATGCCCTAACGTGTGCATCTTTAATAAGGGCGTCATCCGTGCCGTATCTCCATGATCGTACTGATAATGTCCCTTGGTTACTGAGGGACAGGCAGTTGGTTCGACAGCTACGATTTGTGTATCCTTAGGTGCCTTTCCTGTAATTTTATGATGGTAGAATGGCCATGCCATCCCCGAAAAGCTACTACCACCACCAATACAGCCAAATATAATATCAGGATAATCCTCTGCAATTTCAAATTGCTTAAGTGATTCTTGGCCAATGACAGTCTGATGCATTAAAACGTGATTTAGAACGCTGCCTAATGAATATTTAGTATTATCGTGAGTTACAGCATCTTCAATTGCTTCGCTGATCGCCATTCCAAGGCTTCCAGGGCTGCTAGGATCAGTATCTAAAACACTGCGACCATATTGCGTTGTTTGGCTTGGACTCGGAACGACTTTCGCCCCGTATGCTTGCATCATGTTCGCTCGATAGGGTTTTTGATCATAACTAACCCTAACCATATAGACTTGGCATTCCATACCCACTTTTTGACATCCGAAAGCAAGTGCAGAACCCCATTGCCCGGCCCCAGTCTCTGTGGCTAACCGTTCGATTCCTTCCTTCATATTGTAATAGGCTTGGGCGACTGCAGTGTTCGGTTTATGACTTCCTGGGGGGCTCACACCTTCATTTTTGTAATATATTTTCGCGGGGGTTTTAAGTGCCTTCTCAAGGTTTACAGCACGATGAAGTGGGCTTGGT
>JABXJU010000228.1 GCA_013375405.1 Candidatus Helarchaeota archaeon | reverse complement strand
CAGGTTGTGCCTTTGCTTTATCAATTGATGAACAATTTTCTGTAACGCTACTAGAGAAAAAATCTAAAACTGAGCTCGGTCCTGATTGGATTGATGGTTTTGATAAACAACTCATTGAAGATTATGAAATTTCTAAATATGTTGAGAAATTATCAGATTCATTTGGGCAAAGATTCTACTCACCAGATGGGATGACAAGTATAGCAGCGCCTTTATCCGAGAGAATCGAAATTGATAGAAAGATATTAGCCCAAAATTTAATTTCTGCACTTAATGAGAAACCAAATATCACCTTTATTGAAAATGCTACTGTTAAATCTGCGTTAATTGAAAATAATTTCGTTGTGGGTATTAAATATAAGTTAGATAATCAAGAGCACACGATTAATTCAAAATTAGTGGTGGATGCCACGGGCTACCCCGCCGTTTTACGGAAAAATCTAGCTGAAATATATGGATTTACAAAAGATATAGAGAAGATCGATACTTTTTTAACATTCAGAAAGTATATAACTCGCCCAACTTCATTAACAACTAACGAACATAAAATATTTTTTGGAAGGCATCGTGGCATTTCTTGGATAAATTCTGAAATGGAAGATCTCGTCGATCTTTTTGCAGGAGTTCCCAGTTTTGCGGACCATATAAATCCAAAGGAGATAGTTCAAGAGCTAGAAAATCAGCTGAAGGAGGAATGCCATTCTCAAATTGACCTGAAACCAGTGCGAGCAAACTACCCTGGGATCATTCCAACACGTAGGTGTCTAGATTCCTTTTGTGAGAATGGATTTTTACTAATTGGTGATTCGGCATGTCAAGTAGAACCCCTCTCAGGTTCCGGAATTGCAAGTGGGATGCTTGCGGGCTATCTTGCGGCAAAGATCGTTAATTCCCTCCTCCAATCGGGGCAGAAATTAACAAAAGCTAATCTCTGGCAATATAATTATGAATGGATCCAAAAAACTGGGGCACAATATGCTAGCATTGATATCTTTAGATTATTTCTCTTAAGCAGAAGTGAAGAGGACTATAACTTCCTTATACGGAAACGTATAATCACAGAAAATGATTTTAAGAATTCACTCACAGGCAAGAAAATTAAGCTTGGCTTTATTGAAATTCTTCGAAGGTTGTGGCGCGGATGGACCCGATTAGGCCTTTTACTTGCTTTAAAACGTGCCATCAATGATGCCAATAAATTTAAGACTATTTATTTAAATTATCCGGAAAGTTATGATAAAGAATTATTTGAACCTTGGCAACAAAAAAAGGAGGATATTCTTAGGAAATATTATAAAAAAGTAAAGAATTTCAACAAATAATTCAGGAGTATCTTCAATGAAAAGGTATTTTAATTGGAAATTTCCATATGCTTCCCAACGGTCGCCTGTTTTGGCGAAAAATGTCGTTGCTGCTGCACCGCCTCTAGTATCACAGGCTGGGTTGCAGATGCTTTTAAAAGGAGGGAATGCCGTGGATGCCGCGGTTGCCGCAGCTATAGCACAAACGGTTCTTGATCCAACCATGAATGGAATTGGAGGGGATGCATTCACTATCATCTGGGATGGGAAAAAGCTTGTTGGTCTGAACGCATCTGGGAGGTCCCCCGCTTCATGGACTCCCGAATACTTCTCTAAATATAAAACAATGCCCATGGTAGGGTGGGATACCGTAACCATTCCTGGAGCTGTCTCGGCGTGGGTTGAACTATGGAGAACTTATGGCCAACTGTCTTTTCAGGATTTATTTAAACCGGCAATTATCTATGCACGAGAGGGGTTTTTTGTCCCCCCTATTGAAGCTAGTCACTGGAAAATCGCTAAAAGTTTTTATCGAAGAAAGGAATTATATCCCAATTTTGCTGAAGCGTTTCTCAGAAATGGGAAGGCCCCAAAAGCAGGTGAATTTTTTAAATTCCCAGCACAAGCGAAAACATTGGAACTAATCGCAGAAACAGAAGGAGCCGCCTTTTATAGCGGGGAATTGGCAAAAAAAATCGTAGAACATGCCGAAAAAGCTGGAGGCGCAATTACATTAGAGGATCTAGAAAATCACAAGGTTACTTGGGAGAAATTAGTAACAATGGATTATAAGGATGTTACATTACATGAAATTCCCCCTAATGGACAAGGTCTCGCGGCATTAATAATGCTTGGGATTCTTAAACAATTCGATATCAGTGCTTTTGAACCTGATTCAATAGAATCGATCCATTTACAACTCGAAGCAATGAAGCTCGCTTTTGCGGATGCCTATCGGTACGTTTCTGATCCTTCAACCTTAGAGTTTGATCCACATTATTTACTTGATGAAAGTTACTTAGCTAAACGCGCCACTCTCATTGATAATTCTAAAGCTCAAGATTTTAAGTATGGAACCCCCAAATTTAGCGACACGATCTATCTCACCACCGCTGATGCGGAAGGGATAATGGTATCCTATATCCAATCAAATTTTCTATGGTTTGGGTCTGGGATTGTCGTTCCTGGGACCGGCATAAGTCTTCAAAATCGTGGGAGCGGCTTTACATTAGAAGAGGGGCATCCTAATCAGGTGGGTCCAAGAAAACGTCCATTCCATACGATTATCCCCGCTTTTGTGACGCAAGGCGATAACCCCTTGATGAGTTTTGGAGTCATGGGTGGCCCAATGCAGCCTCAAGGTCATGCTCAAATGATGATTCGCATTTTTGAATATGGCCAAAATCCCCAAGCGGCAAGTGATGCCCCTCGATGGCAAGTAGAAAAAGGTCTGCAGGTTAGAGTCGAAAATAATTTTAACAAAGAAACCTTTGCAGGCCTAAAGACTCTTGGGCATAAAATTAGTAAAGCATCTTCCCTTATGTTCGGAGGTGCCCAAATAATATTTAAACTTGAGAATGGATACCTAGCAGCATCTGATCATAGAAAAGATGGACAAGCCGTTGGAATTTAAATTTAAGAAAGCTCGATATAAAACTTAGATCTAGAATGATTGAGAAGATAAAGAATGGTTCAAACATCCCACAAGATTTATTTTAAAAATTCACAAAACATGAAAGAAGTTGAAGATGAGTCAGTTGATTTAACTTTAACGAGCCCACCATATCCATTGATTGAGATGTGGGATCAGCAATTTGCTCAATTAAATCCAGAAATTAAAAATCTTTTAGTGGAAGGGAAGGGGCGACGTACTTTTGAACGGATGCATCAAGAATTAGATAAAACATGGAACGAAATCTTTCGTGTTCTTAAAGATGGGGGTATCGCTTGCATAAATATCGGCGATACCACCAGAAAAATGGGTGGGCAATTTCAACAATTTTCAAATCATGCGCGAGTTTTAGGGTATTGCACAAATCAGTTAGATTTTTCAATGCTTCCATCCATTCTTTGGCGAAAACAAAGTAATAAACCCAACAAATTTATGGGATCCGGCATGCTCCCCTCGAATGCTTATGTCACTTTAGAGCATGAAAATATATTAATTTTGAGAAAAGGGTCAAATCGCATATTCAATGCGGATGGAAAAAAACGTAGATATCAGAGTGCGTATTTTTGGGAGGAGCGAAATACATGGTTTTCGGATATCTGGTTTGATTTGAAAGGAATTGACCAAAAATTGATAGATAATAACGTAAGAATCAGGTCCGCAGCCTTTCCATTTGAATTAGCTTATCGCCTTGTCAATATGTACTCAATTCAGGGAGATATCGTTTTGGATCCCTTCTTAGGAATCGGAACCACTTTACTTGCAGCGATGGCATCGAATCGGAATAGTATCGGGTATGAAATTGAACGAGGATTTAAAGAGGTAATTCATAAGCGATTGCAACATATAACCTCATTTGCTAATAAATATCTTCGCGATAGGCTCGAGAAACACCGAGAGTTTGTTAAAAAGATGGAAGGAAAAGGTAAGCCTCTCAAGTATTATTCTGAAAAATATGATTTCAAGGTCGTAACGAGTCAAGAAACGGAGATTTTTTTGCCATTTCTGAAGGAAATTAATAGCATTGCTGATGGGAAATATGAAATAGTGTATGAATAACTATGGCTTTTTTTAACAGATTTCTAGCAAAAATAGTGTCTGAGTAGAATTAAATTCCGACTCAATATTTAAAAAGTTGATCTTGTATAATATATTATAGCACTAATTTATTTCTCCACAAAGAGCGAGCTAAATTTTAGGTTTGTTTTTTTGTAAAGAATGTGGTGAGAAAATATGATTATGGAAGATTATGCTGTGAAACCTCTTCATCGTGGGGAGAAAGTTGGTTTGAATGCAGCAGAACGAACAATTTTTTTAAAGAATGACGAAGGAAATGTTTCGGAAGTCCTCCCATTGGTCTATATAATCTGGCGGAAATCTAATGGGCAAAATTCTATCGAAAAAATTATTGAATACACAGTCCAACGCACACAAAAAAGGCGTTCCTTTGTAGAGAAAGTAGTCTTTGATATCTTTTCTAATCTAAAAGAAAATAACCTTCTAGAACTTTAATATCTTCTTTTCATTTTTGTTTTCATTTTCCAGAATTGAAGAAGAATTTATATAACTACTAGATTTATTATTTTTTTGTAATTATTATTGCAATTTAACAGAACTTGTGATTATTATGGTAGATTATGATGTAATAATCGTTGGGGCCGGGCCTGGGGGAAGTATTGCAGCAAAGGGACTCGTTGAAGAAGGCTTAAATGTTTTGCTCCTTGAAGAACATAATAATATTGGCTTACCTCAGCATTGTTCTGGCTGGATTTCTGGATGCGAATATACAGAAGAATTGATTAAAACGATTCCACAGAATCTAATAATTCAAAAAGTAAAAGGCTGGAGGGTTTGGAGTCCGAAAGGCAAAAAAATTTGTGAATTTGAAGATTTTGGGTTCGGAGGTTATTTTGTTGATAGGGTCAATTTTGATAGAGAATTAGCCAAGCAAGCCGCAAAAAAGGGTGCAAAAATTAAGGTTTCCTCTAAGGTTGCAGATCTTCTCATCGATCATAATCTAGTCAAGGGTGTAACTATAAATACTAAAAGTGGGCCTGAAAATATAACGGCAGACGTCCTGATTGGAGCAGATGGGGTAAGGTCTTATTTATCAGGTGTCGCAAAAAAATCAGGCATCGCTGAATTAGAAAGGAAACCAAGGGAATTTTTTCCAGCGATGCAGATTGAATTTGTCAACATCTCTGATATCGATCCCGGAATTATCGAAATTTTCTTTGGATTCGACTTCGACAAGAATTTTGGAATGGCGTTTCTATCCCCATTAGAGGAAAATTTGGCCTTAATAGGATTTGGAAACTATAAAGATTATCTGAAAATTAAAGAAAATCACCCCGTCATGTCAAACCGACTAAAATCTGCGGATGAAATCAGATACTTAGGGGGAATGTACTGCTCAAAATTTGGAGAATCCCTGAGGACTGCCGTGAAGAATAATGTTACCTTGATAGGAGATGCGGCAGGTTACCACGGAATCGTCCCAGCCTGTATTTCAGCCCATTATGCTAGCGGCGTAATAAAAGAAGCCATTGATTTAGAGGATTTTCAACACCTAGAGCTGTATGATAAAACTCGCAAGAAATCAACCATTAGAGGTGCCCGATTGGCTATTGATATCCGAGCGCTCACTGATGAAAAAATTGAAAATTTCTTGCAAGTCGGCGGTAAAGAGGCCACTTATGTAATGCTCGAACTGATTTCAAAACTAAAAATTTAAAGTAATTAAGCCGATTTAATTACCTGCTGAGTCGCAGGGTATTCTCGTTTGAGAAAATTTAATAAATATTTATTAACTTCCTTCGATCTCTCAACCATCGAAAGGTGGCCAGTATTCCTAATTATATGTAATTCGGAATTAGGAATATAGTTATGAAGGGTCTTAGCTCGCCTTGGGGGGGTCAATACATCATATTGGCCTGCGATGATTAAGCATGGGATTTGAATATGGGTGAGGTCATCAAGGAGATTATATTGTTTTAAGTTTTTCAATTCATTGAGAACAGTTTTTTTCTTCACCCCGATGAAATCTTCAATCCAAGATTTCACCCTTTTTCTCGGTTTGCCAAGTGCCAATGAGAGAAACGGGATACTCCCTCGCATAATCATTTTGTACGGGATTTGCACTATTGGACTGAATAGCCCCTTTAGGGCATAGGGGATTACTTGCCAAGCAGCCTTTTCAGCGAAAGTTTCAGCAAGTACATACGAACTATTTAATAACCCTAGAATCATCACTTCTTCAGGGTTCGCTAAGGCGATCGAGAGCCCAATACCCGCACCTGCAGAATGCCCAATGATGCCGTATGGCTCATCAATCTCCACATGCGCTTTAAGTGTCTTAAAATCATCATACATTAATTCTAGTAGCTCTTCTCTTGAGGAAATGTTCTTTAAAGATCCATTCCACTCCGATTTGCCATGTCCGCGCCAATCCCAAGTAATTACGCGGTATCCATTTTTCACTAGGATAGGAATTTGTTCGGAAAAGAAGACCGAAGAAATCGCCCAGCCGTGGAGTAAGAATAA
>JABXJU010000474.1 GCA_013375405.1 Candidatus Helarchaeota archaeon | reverse complement strand
AGAGAAGAAAAAGGAGAAGATGCAAGATATAAAGGCTTGACCTTTATGAAAAATTCTTAATTTTTCCCCTTTACTTCCCGGTTGACGGTACTAAACAATTCAATAAGGAGGAGGAAAATGGTATCAAATCAGGTTGTAACTGGAGTCAATATTTGGTCGTTAGCAGTTATGATGTTAGGACCAGCAGCAATAACTGGAGCTGTATCAATTATAATCAGTCAACTCCAACTTAAAATGAAAATTTCTGAAATCAAAGGAGAATCTGAATATAAGGCACGAGAGAATTTATTCCAATCATACCAAAGAAGGTTAACAGCCCATAGGGAATCCAGCAAGGAATTTTTTGAGGGCATTGGGAAAACATTTGGTTATTATGTTGCGCAGGAAAATGAGCAAGAAGGGATAAAAATGCTGAAAGCCCACTTCAAGCTTATTAAATTAGTCAAAGATGAAATTCCAGAATCTATTGATGAGTTGGAACGAGAACTAAGAGAAAATAAATTATTTACAGAAGATATTGAAAAACAAATATCATTTATGAAAAAAACTATATCCGTCGACTTGGAGAAAATTGCGGAAAAGGATATGGGAGCGATATTTATTGATTACTGTAAGGTGATAGATTTATTGCATTCATTTGAAAACACTTTGCTCGAGAAGAAAAGAGATGAGTTATTTTCTAAATATTTAACTTGATTTTTCCCTTGTCTTCCCGGCTGTAAAGATATAGAATATTGCCAGAAAGAGAATAGAAGTAAAGACCTCCACTGAAACAATCGCAATCTTTCTTACAGCTTTTTGGGCTGTATGGATAAAAGGTAAATTGGAAGGAACATGGGGATGAGAAA
>JABXJU010000473.1 GCA_013375405.1 Candidatus Helarchaeota archaeon | reverse complement strand
GAAAACTATATCAATGTTACTGAAAGAAAACAAAAAGGTGCGTTCTACACTAAAAAATATGTTGTCCAGTTTATGTGCCGTTTAGCATTAAAATCCTATCTGGAACGATTCCTTTCACCCCAGAAAGCCCTACGCCTTGCTTGTGCACAGGACGCCACGGGACTAAATGATGGAGAGAAAAAAGAAATTTTGAAGGTGCTTAAGGAAATAAAGGTCCTCGATCCTGCTTGTGGTTCGGGTGCATATCTCCAAGGGATGATGCGAGAATTGGAAGGAATGAGGGTGGCTTTGGGAGATAGGACAAACAGGGCAAATCTCCGTAGAGAAATTATTCTCAATAATCTTCATGGCGTTGATATAGACCCAGCAGCAGTCTGGATTTGTAAAATAAGACTCTGGCTTAATCTGATCAACCTGAAGAAGGAATATAAGAAAGAGGAAGCAAAAGAATTCTTGCTTCCTCAACTTACATTCCGCATACGGACCGGCGAGAGTTTATTAGATAAATGGGAAGATGCTGAATTGAATAGGTGGGGAATAGAGCGACAGGCAGGTATTTTCTGGGAAAAGCAACGGCAATTACTAGAAGAAAAAAGAAAGGAACATGAATTGTATTCAAAAGAAGCAAAGAAATCAGAAGAGATAGAAAATGAAATATTGGAGGTAGAGAGAAAATTATTTATAGCAATAATGAAAGAAGGTAGAGAAGGTAGAAAAATATTAGAAGAAAAAATTAAAGAATATGAGGAATTGCTTAAAGATTATGGTCCACCTTTATGTCTCTGGGATACATATTTTCATGATGTTTTTAAAGACAGCGGTTTTGATATAGTCATAATGAATCCTCCTAGATCGGA
>JABXJU010000472.1 GCA_013375405.1 Candidatus Helarchaeota archaeon | reverse complement strand
CCGCCTTGCCGCTGCCCAGGCAGTCCTGGAAGAAAAAAATAAAGGTTCATAGTAATTGTCACGAAGTAGTAAGACAGTTACACCCTATAAAAAGGACCCCACTTATCAGTTTGTCTTACAAGGAAGTATATAGTTAATTTTTAATTTGAGTGTAAAACCTCAAAGCAAAAAGGGGTTCTATAAAAGGGGCGGTTTAATAGACATATGAAGAAATTCCTTGATTCTTTATTTGACTTTGTAGTTGAAGAAGTAATATAATTAAATATGATAAAGAACACAGTTGAAGACAATGTAGAAAATAGAAGGGTTTTTAAGAAAAGGAGAGGTAGGCAGGGGGCTGAGGGGGCGGGTTTGCTAAAGCGAAAAATCCCCGACGAAAAAACAAAACCTCGACGATAAACGCATCCGTCACTATCCACTAAAATACACCAATCTGTGCCTCTCATGGACACTTTTTGGACACCGGGTTCAACATAGAGAAATCAATTTTTTTTCTTTACTCGAAGCATAGATTTCAACATTACGGTAAGTTCTAAGTATCCTTCAATTTTACGCCAGTTTTGTATATACTTAGACGCACTTTCACGAACACTTTTTGATAGAAGGCAACGACTTCCCGTAGACAACTGAATAAGGATTTTTTAAGCGGTGTCTTTTACGGGAAGTCGCCCCACTTTTTTTTGGAAGCACAAGGAAAGTTCTCTTACTTGATTTTGTTTGCCTCAAGCCAAGCAATGCATTGGAGGTAAAATGACACAACGCATCTTCTTTCTAAGCCACAATAAAGAAGACAAGTCAATTGTTCGACGTGTAGCCCAACGCATAGGCTATGACTTATGCTGGGTCGATGAAGGAGAGAT
>JABXJU010000227.1 GCA_013375405.1 Candidatus Helarchaeota archaeon | reverse complement strand
TTCAAGAGGTCCTCTTCTACATTTGAAAAAACGGCGAATTGGTTCTTAAGCTCAATTTCTCCCCGCGTATATCTCGTTATTCCGTCTTGAATCACTGCACCTATAAATCCCAGAGGATCTCGGATAATTCTTCCAACCTGTACTGCATCAAATTTCAACTCAGACGGAAGGACTTCTTGAAGGAGACCAAAGAAATTAAACTCTTCTTTTACATAGGATTTTATTTTTTCAGCGTGGTAATCAATTGTTCTTTCGCGATCCAGTTTCGTATCGATTGGAATCTTTGGCAGATCAAAGAATTGGGCCAATTCAGTTACATGATCACAAACCAAATTGGGATTATATTCCATGAGATTCTGTCTAGGTATTAATCCATTGGAAATTGCAATGGATGGCACGTTGGCAGCCCTTGCAGTTAAGATATCTGTTGCTGAATCGCCTACATAAAGTACATTTTCTGGGAGATAGTTCAATTGTTGAATTGTCTTTCTAATTCCCTCTGGATTTGGTTTTGGATTTCTAATATCGTCCATAGTAAGGATTGATTTGAAATAATTCATTATCCCGTATTTTTCAAGAGTTTCGACTATTTCCTCTCGTTTTGAACTCGTTAAGATAGCGAGGTCATATTTTTGAGATAAATTCTTTATAAGTTCTTGAGTGCCAGTATATAACTGAGAAAATTCGCTATACTGTTTATACTTAGAATAAATCATGAATAAAACTTGTAATTTTTGCAGGTACTGGAGGTCTTTAAAGAAAGGAATATCATTTAATATTTTATAATGATTTAACAAGATGACCGGTAAATTGTTTTCGTTCATCTCAGTCATTAAGTCCATAAATTCGTTAATAGCGAGATCCCCCGGATATTCTGCGTTAAATCGCTCTAGAACATTCTGGGTCGCAGCCCTTATTGCAGGAACATTGTTAAATAATGTTCCATCCCAATCAAAAACAATTGCTTTAATATTATTCAATTTTATATTATTATTAACTGTTAAAGCCATCGTATTTATCTCCTTAACTCTCATAACGCGCTGCAAACGCTTTATCTTGCAAATTTTTAATTATTTGTGCAACTTCTTCAGCGAATTCATATCGTTTTGCCCTTTTCATACGTGGTATTGGACCAATAGGCTCTCCAATTTCAACATGCACTTTCACAGGGGGAAATGGAGTATCCGTCCCTGCAATGGCAAGTGGAACAACGACAGTGGGTTTCCCTTCAATCGCTAATTTAAGTACGCCTGCTATTGTTCTAATAAGTCGCTCCTTACCCTTCGCTTGGGCAAAGATTCCAACCAGCTTTTTCTCCTTTAATTTATATTTTAAATCTAATAACGGTTCAAAATCATCAGCGTGTTCAGTCTTTCTAAAGAATCCAAGGGATTGAAGGATGGTCGAAAGGATTGGTTTTTGATACCACTTTTTATCAATCATGAAATGAATTTTTTCTGGGATTAGTGCATTTCCAAAAACTAAATCTAATGTAGTTTTACTGTGAGCTAGAAAAATAATTCCCACATCTTGATTCAAAGGAATATTTTCTCGTCCCCTGACACGGAAATCATAAAGACTATGAACTAACATTTCAACAGAATTTTTTGCGACTCGATAGAAAACATTATCTAGAAATGGAAATAGTCCATATTTTTCCCCTCGTTTTTTTAATTTTGAAAGGAAACTGTCAATAGGACTGAGTTTCGCAAATTTTTTTAGGCCACCCTCTTTTCTTTGCGTGCTGGTTATACCCAATGAATCGGTTAGTTTGTTAATCATCTTATTGATAGGGGACTCTCTCGTTATTTCCTGTAAATCGGTCCTGGGTAGCCGAAGTAATTTACCAACCCTCTCTAAAAATTTTGCTATCCAGGGTTTGCTGGCTTCCCCATCAAATTCAGGATTAAATTGGGGAAGTTCTGTTCCATCTTGCAAATTTTTAATTTTTATCATTAAATCCCGAGTTAACTTTTTATAATCTTCGAAGTTTAGGTCTTGATTCTGATATTTATCATAATATATTGGCTCTCCGATATTAATCTCAATAGGATATCCTTTGGGTGGAACAAGTAAATTCCAAATTCCTTTATTCATAGCCTCGTGTGATCCTTTAATGGAAATAGGTATTATGGGTCTTCCTGTTTCAATTGCTAATCTGACTCCACCTGTTTTACAAGAATCCACATCTATGGTTGCATAAGTTGTCTGTTGTGGGAAAACTACTATATTTCTATTTCTTTTCAGGAGTTCTTTTGAAATTATGAGCGCATCTTTATCTTTTTCACCTCGGGCAATAGGAAATCCGCCCGCAGATAGAGTCCAACTGGATAAAATTGGAGTCTCTGCCAATTCTTTCTTCATCATAAACCAGACTTTTTCATTGACGTCATGATGTTCGGAAGGGTTTAAATAACCATGATAATGTAGCATTTCATTTGGAACTAATTTTATTCCATAAAGGAGGATATCCAAATAGGATTCATGATTAGAACACAAGATGGCGGGTTTTGCATTAACTATATGCTCGCGTCCAGTTATCTTTGTATCAAGAGTTAAAGGACTGACCAGAATATCCGCACTAAAACGAATCACTGAGTGTATAAATGCATCAATATAATCTCCAATTTTTGGGATTTTAGAAGTAAAATTGATGAACCTGCGATATAATGAATCAAAAGGATTTTTTGGTTTTTTGTCAAGCTTTTCAAACTTTCTAACCACAATCTCATTAATAGTTTTCTCGCTTAAGGCCTGAATTTCAGCTTCTTCAATTTCTTTTAATTTCATATTTCCGTGTGCCTTCAATTCTTCGATCTGTTGCATCAATTCGTCCGTTAAGGTTCTCAGTTCTGAATAAGAAAGTTCCTTGTCATAGTACTCTTCATATGTGATCGGTTTTCCGATTGTGCAGTACCAAATCCCCTTTTTCTTGGGAACGAATGAACCTTTAGTTAAATCATATAAACCCACATGTCCTACCGGAACTACTGGAACTCTGTTTTGAATGGCTAATCTAATCACTCCAGATTTTAGATCTCACTTGTTTTTCGATATTCCGTGTTCCCTCTGGATAAATAATTATGTTGCTCCCTCGTTGAAGGAATAGCGAACCAATTTCCATGGATTTTGCATCCTTAAGCTCCCGCTCTACTGGAAAAGCCGTGGCGGCTAAAATAGTCCCCACTATCGGTATGTTAAATAACTGATATTTTGCGAAAAAAATAGGAATCTCTCTTTTATTAGCAATTCCTTTAAAATTTAAGAACTTTAAAAATTTAAAATAATCTAAATTCCGCTGCGGAGAACATGCTCTCGCAAGATAGAGATGCTCTGTTTCAGTTTCATGATTACTGGCAAATATGAGAGGCCCGGATGGAATATTTTCTTTCCCTTCTTCTATAGCTGTTACATCTCGATCAAAAACTCTCATAATTGCTTCTAAAATAGATATTGATATAAAATCAATAAATGTATCAATAAATGGATATCGTTTTAGGGATTGTTTTCTGATCCTACGGATGGCTACATCAACTGGATTTCGAGAAATCCCCTCAATTTCTTCTAAACGATCCATGATTATTTGTGAATTATGAATTACATCGGGCTTGTCCCGTTTTGCAGATAAAAATTCATCCACTGATGTCATTTTTTTTCACATTTTTTTTGAAATTGTTAATATTTCATGAAGCTAAAATACAAAATTATGCAAGCCTGCTTACCAATCTTTTCAGAATTTAATGGATTTCAAGATTGTGAGAATAATATCTTAGACAATTCCTTAAAAACATTTTCGTTGCAAGCTAGCAATGCAAATTTGCTATATTTTCACCTGAAAAATATTTTACTGTTAGAAAACAAAATTGCAAATATTTTAATAGGTCGAAAAAGATGAAGGATATTAGGCTGAAATATTCCAGTAATTAACTTTTGTGATATTTGTGTCTCCCAAATCAGAAGATCCCCAATTGAAAATATTAAATCTGCTAGAAGAAGAAGATTTAGGGCTATCCATAACTCAAATTGCAGAAAAAATTGGCTTAAATAGAAATTCAACGGCCAAGTATTTAGAAATTATGGCAGAAAAAGAAATAATCTATAAAAGGGAACAAGGTCCGACCTCAAAACTCTTCTATCCTGTTCGGCGTTCCAAATCCTTTGAGGCCCGCGCGGACTATATGGTTCGTTTTTATCAACTGCTTCATTCTGCCTTATTTTATGATTTTCTTCAAAACCCCAAAAAGGCTAGGGATATCGGACTAGAAATGGCTAAAAAGGGCGCTGCTGCCTTATATATCAAGCAATTTGAAAATGTAGAACTCAATTTTGAAACTATAATTCATTTTATCGGCATAGCAACAGAGATTACCTATCCTACTCCTCATGTCAAAGCCAAAGTTCATCGATCTTCTGGTGAAAAAGATAAATTCATTCTAGAACTTAAAAATTGTATCTGCGATGGCGTTAAGGAATACAAATCAATCTGCGAAATTCAAGTCGGTCTATTTAAGGGCGTTATTGAAGAGATGATTTCGCCGCAAAAAGTGCACGTGCAAGAAATCGAATGCCGGGTCGATGGATTTGAATCCTGCAAGTATCTTATCACGAAACTTGCAGAAATTGAAAATTAAAGAACAAAACTCTTTTACGCTACCAAAAAGAAAAAAAAATTAAATATCTAAATCTTTACCCTTTAAGATTTCGACCTTTACAGAAGAAACCGCTTCGTTTACCATTCTACTAAATTCATTGAGATCCTTATTCCAATCATGCATCGGAATACAAACTGCTGGTTTAATTATTTTACAGGCCTCAACCGCATCGCTAAATCCCATTGTATAGTTATCACCCACTGGCAATAATGCAACATCGATCTCCCCAAGTTCCTTCATTTCAGGAATTACATCAGTATCTCCTGCATGATAAATTCGTTTTCCTCCAGTTTCAATAATAAATCCCACCCAATTGTTACCTTTAGGATGGAACTGTTTATTCGGATTGTATGCAGGGACGGTAGTAATTTTGATTCCACTTACTTCGGTGGATTCATTTGGATCTAGAGCACTGGCATTAAACTTTCCCAATTTTGCTGCAGAACTTGTAGGACATATGACCTTTGTTTTGTCTGTGAAGATAGTTTTAATACTTTTTTTATCGGCATGATCATAATGATCATGACTTACTAAGATAATATCTGCTGGATCACCTGACTTTATCTGATAAGGGTCCGTATAAATAATTTTGTTATCATCCGTTGTGATTTGAAAGCAAGCATGCGTTATCCATTTTATTTTCATACCCACACCTTCTTAATTTTAATTATATTTTAGGATGATTATTGATTATCTTATTTTGCATATAAAAAGCTTAAGAAGAAATAGAGGAAAAAGATTTAAGAGGGCAGGAATAGCCGCACTTCTTTAAAAGCCTCAGGAGTCTTCACAACCGTATCGATAAACTCGAATAGAATTTTATCGTCGGTCCGATACTTATTAAGGAGATTCTCAGGCCACAGTCCCTGTAATAACATTCTCCACTGCTGAATAATGCGAATTCTCCTTTATCTGCTTAAATAGACCTTGAAAAAACAAAGGCTTCAAGGCTTGCGGCGCTACTTTTGAAATATCCTGAAATACAAATTGAATATCATCCGCCTTAATAGGCAATCGTCCTTCTAAAGTGATTGTCCACTGCAAACTCATGTATTCATGTTAATTTTAATTACCTATATATTTATGTTAATTTTATATATGTAACCTTAAACAACACAACTTTTATTGAGGATTTTAAAATGGAAAAAGAACGAATCTCATTTCACAAATCAGTACAGAAAATGTACAAACGGCTCAAGAAAGATGGCATGACTACTATTTGGGATCGTTATGTCGCCCAGGGGTTCGGAGATAACCCAGACAAACGTTGTCCTTTTTGCCTAGGCGGAAATCGATGTGATCTATGTTCAAATGGGCCATGCCGGTCAGATGCTTCCAAAGATAAGAGAGGTGTCTGTGGAATGACTGCGGATGGCATGGCTATGCGAAAGATGCTCCTCAGAAATGTTATGGGCGCATCTACATATCATTATCACACGGACCAAACCATTAAAACTCTGCGTGCTACAGCTCAAGGTCAGACGCCATTCGAGATTAAAGAAGTTGATAAATTAAAAACCTTTGCTAAACGTTTAGGGATAAATACAGATGGCTCCACAGCGGAAATTGCCACTCGTCTTTGTGATTTTGTGGAAACCGACTTTAATCGAAAATACGACGAGCCTAGTAAAATTGTTGACGCCCTAGCTACGAAAGAACGGAAGGAACTCTGGAAAAAACTGGATATTTTTCCAGGCGGTTTACACGGCGAAATTATGCTAGATACTAGTTCTTGCCTCACCAATGTTGATGGATATTATGTGAGTTTAGCGCTCAAAGCAATGCGGCTCGGGATCGCCATGGCATACCAAAGCCAAATTGTAAATGAATTCTGTCAAGATATCCTCTTTAACATCCCCCGACCTCATAAAATGCGAGTAGATCTTGGTGTGCTAGATCCAGACTACGTGAATGCCCTTGTAAATGGTCATGAACCATTTCTTGGCTTCGCAATGGTTCTACAG
>JABXJU010000003.1 GCA_013375405.1 Candidatus Helarchaeota archaeon | reverse complement strand
CGTTGAGATCCCGCATAGGCACTTCGAGCCCAAATGATACCTTCTCCAAAGGTTTTTTCTGTGATTTCAAAGGCAGCTTTGTTATATAATAAGGGGAAAAGGTTGTGCATTTGCCGACCAGAGTATTTTAAGAATTTCATAGGGGGTTCGATTCCCTCACCAAAATCAGCTTTGATAACTGATGCACCAAGATCGAAGAGATTTTTGAGTTTCTCTTGATACCAGAGAACCCCCTCAGGGTTTGAGAAATCAATGGGGTGAGCAGGTACAACCATAACGAACATGAATGGTCCGTTATTCTTAGCAATAATTTTCTTCTTCTTAGCATCCTTGTATTCCTTAATTTCATCGATTACATAAGGTCCTTGCCATAAAGAAACTCGAAAACCCATTTCTCGTAACTCTTTGAACATCTTTTGTGGATCAGGAAAGTTCCATTTACCAAACTGCCAATCACAGACCCAATCCTCCTCAAACCAACCGGTATCAATATGGATGATATCACATGGAAATTTCATTTCCCGTAACTTGTGTGCAACTTCCATGACTTCTTCTTGTGTCTTGTAAGTGATCCGAGACATCCATGTGCCAAAGGAAAACTTGGGAGGAACTGCCGCTTTCCCAGTTAATTCGGTATAATTATGCAATATTTCTTTGAAGCTACCATGAAAGAAATAGTAATCGATAAGATCCCCTTCAATTGCAATCTGATTTTTACAATATTCTCGCGATCCTACCCAAAAAGTAATCGGTTTGCTTTCATTCACAAATATACCATATTTTCGAGTGCTCATGAAGAATGGTATATTTTTATAGATTCGCCCGGCGGTGTTACCCATTCCTTCGTAATGCCACAAGCCGATGGTTTGGCCAATTTTGTTCATAGGACCAAATTGCTCTCCAAGACCATAGACCGCTTCACCCGGATAGAGAACAAAAGACTCCACTCCATACCAATGCTTATCCTTTTTATCCCAAATAAAACCGAGTGGGAATGCGTCCACAGCATTGGGGAAGCCATTTTTCGACTTCCCACTAGACTCAGTGATTAAATTTCCTTGTGCATCCAAGATTTCTATATGAAAATTTGTTTTATACAGAATTAACTTAAGACTTGAAGTTGAGATAACGTATTTTTCTTCAGTTTCTTCAAATTCCACTGGTAACTGAGGATCCTGAATATCTTTGAAGATCATTGGAGTATTATTTTCAGGAACGGAAGGACCATCAGCTAACCGAAGACGATAGATATTAGCTTGAAGGAAGTCCACTTGCAGGGTACATTCAGTAAATTTTAGTGATTGGTAATAGTCATCAACATGACTTTCGGATATACCTTCAGTGAGGTTTTCAGGAGAAGAATCCAAGTATCCAAGAAGTTTTAAGTTATTGAAAAAGCCAAAAATATTGATTGCCTTCGCAGTAAAAATGAAGCTATTATCATGTCGTTGCTTAAATTCAATATTTTGGATGAATTTAGACTTTTTCCTGTTGAGCTTCGAGATTGCATTATAGATAGACGTTATGGGAGTTCCCTGGATATCTAAGGGATGGTCAGTGTAACCAAAATAGACATTTGGTAGTAAATCGCCTAATTTATTCTTTAGAAAGGGATATCTTAACCGATTCTTCAAATAGGTCCAGAGTAGTTTTCTAAAACCAACACTTACCATAAAAGATCACTTTAGAATCTGATTTGAAAAAAAATCTGCGCTATAATTATTATAACGTTTTTATAATAAAATTTTCTGAATCAACCCTATAGGTGAATAGAAGTGGTGGAATTTTTCCATGGGAATTAATGGGATTTGCAATAACTTGTATTTTTTCGACGTGTTCTTTTTAATTTAATAACGGACTTAGTCAATTCTTTTTAAATTCGAATCTCAATTGATAAGAGATTGTAATGAGATCGGGTTAAATATATCGCTTTTGGCAGAATTGTTTAAACGCTCTACAAGTACAATTTCAGATCACTTTTCTAAGAGTATAAAAAACCGAAAAACGAAAGCGGATAACATTTATTATTAATATCTAAAAAATAATCGCTTATAGGCGATTTTAGGAAACTTACAAAATTAAAGATTTTAACGAACTCTAATCAATAAATAGGTTTAGATTGAATGAATCTCTCTAAAACCTATGGTATGTATACTCCGCTCGTCTCCGCTCTGCGAACTCGATCTTGCGGAGAACACTCCCGAGCTTATTCTAACTCAAATAAATAGCAATTTCGCATTTTCAAGAACTCACTAAGGGATTATGATGGAAAAGTATCAATGGGAAGTAACGCAGGAACAGATGGAAGTATTGAAGAAATTAGGTATAGATAATTATCCAATTTTGGATGATAAAATCCGTCATTCGACGGGAATCAAGACGAAAGATTTTCAAGTTATTCAATTAGGGTTATCAGTCTCAGAGGAGTTTTTTTCCCAAGAGATCGGAAATCTCCCCTCTTTAGAAATATTAGACATCAATAGTAATAAACTGAAATCAGTCCCGGAGTCCATTGGGAACCTCCTAAATCTTCAAGAATTATATTTTGGTTATTGTAAATTGGAAAGCCTCCCTGAATCCATTGGGAATCTTAAATCCCTTAAATTACTTGATGCAAATGGTAGTCGGTTAACATCCCTCCCTGAATCAATCGGAGAACTTAAATCCCTTGAAACATTAACCTTATCCAATAATCGGTTAACATCCCTCCCTGAATCAATCGGAGAACTTAAATCACTTAAAAATTTAAACCTTTCTAGTAATCAGTTAGCATGTGAAAATATATGACCAAGCCAGCTTTCATATCTCGAGATTCCAGAAAATCATGATTACGATGAATTGCAACGGTTTTTGCTAAAAATAAAATAAAATCTTCCAATTTTTTTCGAAAAAATAATACATCAGATGAAATTTTATAGAAATCCTGACTGTCCAAATAAGTTAACAATATTTTTCTTGCGTTAGGTTCGACTTTAAGCATTCCCATTCTCTTAAAAAAAGGGGCTGGCAAGATAGTCTTCTGTGGGTTTTCTTGTTTCACTAAGAATTGCTGGCTTACGGTCATGCTTCTGGAACCTCATCTAAAAATACCTCATGAAATCATATATAATTGAGTAATATCCAAGTATTAGCTCTAAAATTATCCGAAAGCTAGGATTATGAATCATTTTTTTTTATGATAAAAAAAGCGAGAGCCAACTCGATTTAGAGTAAAAGTATTAATAAATTTTTGAAGATTTTAAGTTTAATTGGAATCGTTTTTCACGAAATAAGTTTCCATTTATTTTTAATCTATTCTTCATGCCTCTAGAATCTACGAATTGGAGATTGAGAACATTTTTCAGTCAATTTTCGATTTCTGAATTAAATATTAAAAAATTTTAAAAACTCTTTGATCTATCACTATCTAAAAAGATGTCAATACATGAACATTTTTTACCCGTAATGGTGAGGTTTTGGAAGCTACTCTTGAATTAGTGGATTTAAAGAACAAATTTAAACTTCTTCGGTCGAGAGCTTTTTTTTATAACGAAGAAGCAAAAAAGTTCGTAGAACAGAGAAATGCACTAAATCGCCAGCTTTCACGGTTACTTAAGGAATCGAAAGTAGAAAAAACAAGACGAAATGAACTGAATCAGAAAGTTCTTGAGGTAAAGAAAGAACGAGAATTGGTGCGAAAGCAATTGGATGCACTTTTCCAAGAGTTAAATGGAAGTTCTCAGGTTAAGCAATTTCGAGGGAAAAACAATATAGGGCAAATAAAAAAGCAAATTCACCAAGCTGAATGGACACTACAGACAAAAAATTTGAGTCCAGCTGAAGAAAAGACACTAATGGATCGAATTGATGAATTAGAAGCAAAAATATCAAAACTCAAAGACGTAAATAAGGTATTTAATAACCGTAGGAAATTAAAAACCGATATCGAATTAACTAAAGCACAGTTAAAAATCTTATCGGACCAAGTGTATAAATATTCACAAGAAAGTCAAGTTCATCACAAACAAATGCTTGAAATTTTA
This sequence comes from Candidatus Helarchaeota archaeon, assembly GCA_013375405.1. Next base: position 45,130 of record JABXJU010000003.1, on the reverse strand, counting down.
AATTCAATTGATAATGAGATTAGAATTAAAGCAGATGACGCCCATCAAAAATTTTTAGAGGCTAAAAGCAAAGCCGATGAACTTTACTCAAAATCAGAAATTCTCCTTCCTCGAATTAATGAAGTTACAAAAGAATTAGGCGAATTTCAAAATATGAAGAATGTTAAAATGGATAAAGTTAAAAAAGTCGTTGAAAACAGGGTTGATAAAGCCGTTCAAAAATTCAAATCAGGAAAACGCTTAACGCTTGAAGAATTTACTTTACTAGTAAAACGAGGAATGCTTTAATTTAACTGTTAAATTTTAATTGTATATTCTGATTTTGTTAAAGGTTCTGCTCCCTTTTTAGTTAGATGCACCACATCTTCAATTCGAACCCCCCCAAAATTAGGGATATAAACGCCTGGTTCGATTGTAAAAACATTGTTCTCCATTAGAATATCCTCACTTATTAAAGCTAAAGTTGGCAATTCATGCACATCTAACCCAACTCCATGTCCTAAAGAGTGCACAAAATAGTCATTCAATCCTTTTGCAGACAAAATTTCTCTCGCTTTTTTTTCAATATCACTTGCATGTTTTTCTATATCACACGCTTTAATGGCTTCTTGTTGGGTTTCTAAAACTGCATTAAAAACTTTCAAACTTTTTGGACTAGGTGCTCCAAGGACCACAGTTCTTGTCATATCTGAACGATAGCCCTCATAAGTCGCCCCAAGGTCAATAATGATCAGATCCCCAGATTCTATTTTCTTGTGAGTAGACACTCCATGAGGGAAAGCAGACCGATGTCCGGATGCAACTATTGTATCAAAAGGAGTAGCTTCTGACCCATTCTTTCTCATAACATATTCAATTTCTGCAGCTATCTCAATTTCAGTCTTTCCCTCCGTAATATTTTCTATCGCCGCTACAAATCCCTTATCAGCTATTTGACAAGCCATCTTTAGTTGTTCTATTTCATCTTTATTTTTTCTTTTTCGTAAATTATCTATAAATACAGAACCATTTTCTAATTCAAGGAAATCATATTTTTCAGAAATATCTAAATACAACTTAACACTCATCGAATTTTCTTCGATTCCCAAATTTTTAACTTGTTTATTCTCTAATTTTCCTTTAATTAGTTCCAAAACCTTACCCTTTTTTCCTACTTTCACTACTTCGCAATTTTTTACCTTTCTTACTGCATCCTCAAATTCCAATTCTGGAACAAAGAAATATGGCGTATCATCAGGAAAAACTATCAAATACACGTAAGAATGGCTTAAAAATTTCGTGAAATAATAAGAATTTGTAATATTTGATATAAAAAAAGCATCTAACTCTGCTTCTTGAAGCTTTTTCTGAAATTCAGTAAGTCTCTCACTCATTGAAGGCCTCCTAAACTAATCAATTTTATACTTTCATACATAAACATTGAATTTTTTCAACATTTCGACTAACATTGAAATTGGAAGTCCTACTACATTATAATAGCAACCTTCTATCCTTCGGATGAATTTTGCACCTCGTTCCTGAATTTTATAAGCACCCGCCGCATCCAACGGTTCCCCAGATTCCACATATTTTTGAATTTGTTTTGAACTAATTTTGCGCATTTCAACTCGGGTCTGTTCTATTTCGACTTCCATCTTATTTGTTCCTTTCTCAAGAAGAACAATCGCGGTATAAACGTCATGTGATGCACCACTCAATTTAGAGAGCATTCGAATTGCATCCTTTTCATCCAGCGGCTTTCCTAAGATTTCACTATCTTTAACAACAATAGTATCTGCTGCTATTATAATTCCCTCATCTATCTGAGGTAAAATGCTTCGCGCTTTCCTCACTGCATTTGTTATAACATATTCTTCTGGTTCCAGATCCTCTTCCGATATTTCTTCCGCATTTGGCTTGATGCGCCTAAAATTTAACCCAATTTTTTGCAGTAACATGCTTCGTCGGGGTGACTCTGAAGCGAGGTAGATAGTCATAATCATCGTTTTTAAATAATGAAATTAGTGATATTAATTATAATCCTTTTTTGATGGCTTTATGGAAGGGATTATCGTATTTCTGAATTGATTCTAATAATTTCTGATGTTCTGGTAAAATTAATCCATTTTTTATTGCTTCTTCTCGCAATTTTTCTATCATTCTTGGAATATCAATATTACTCGGACATAATTCCTTACAACGATTGCAACCACTACATAAATATAAGCCCGCCACTACTGCGGCATTGATTCCTTTTATCATTGCTGCCTTAATTAATCCTATCGGGCCTGTAGCAACCTCTGTTAGGAACATTTCAATTCCTGCTTGCTGAATAACAGGACACGCCATGAAGCAAAGCCCACAGTTAATACAATAAAGCAGTTCTTCAAAACCTTTCTCTCGGGCTTTAGTACGGTAATCATCGACAAGTACAACATGAACTTCTTGCGCCCCGTGCATTCCAAGAACTTCTAATCCTTGGATATCAGAAGTACCGCTCGGTCCTTTGATGAACGAACAATAAGCACCCCGAAGATCAAAAGTTGCTTCCATGACTCGCAAAACAGTAATTGCATCCTTCCAAGTAGGAACAATTTTGTCAATTCCTGCAATTGCAATATGTTTGCGAGGCAATCGTGTAATTAAGGAAATATTTCCCTCATTTTCTACGAGCCCGATACTTCCTTCTTCTGCGACAATGACATTCGCTCCTGTTATTCCAACATTGGCTGCTAAAATTTGCTCTCGGAGCTTCTGACGTCCTACTTTTACGATTTCTTCACGTTCAGGTTTGACAGGAACATTATAGTGCTCTGAAAAAGCCTTTGCTATAAACGCCGGCATTAAATGTACTGCAGGTCCTATTGGAACACTTGGTTTTTCCTTCGTAATTTGAATAATACGATCCCCAATATCTGTTTCTATTAATTCAATCCCTTTTGCTTCAATAGCTTTAATAAGACCTATTTCCTTCCCCGTGTTTGTCTTCGATTTGACAACGAGCTTTTCCCCTTCAATCTCTTTCAAAATATAATCAATTGCATCTTCTCGTGTCTTGGCCAGTAATACCTTACAAAATCGAGATTCTAAAGTTTTTACGGCTTGATCCACTAAATTATCAAGATTCTTTACGATCTCCTTCTTTAACTCAATAAATTCTGGCTTTAATGGCTCTAAACGCTTATTTTTCATTATCTTGGTTGTATAACCTACTGTTAGAGCGACTTTTAAATCCCCTATAGTTTCTATTCCTCGTTCCAATTTCTCCATTACCTGTTTAAAGATTTTTTCTGCCATTTTTCTAGCCTCCTTGCAATAATACTGAGAGTTCTGGAATTAACTCCGCGGAATAAGCAACTAAATCTATCAATTTAATTACTTGGACTTTATGTTCAAACAATTGTGATACTCCATCTAAATTATAATAACACGTAGGACATGCCGTGACAATGTTTCTAAGACGTTTCGACATATCCAAATTACTGAGTGACATTTGATTCCTTAATTCAATGAAAGGTTCTCTGATTGGACCCCCACAACAAATTGCATGTTCTTTACTCATTTCCATCTCTTTGAATTTTATTCCCGGAATTGATTGGATTATGAATCGCGGCTCGTCATAAATCCCCGTATGACGCCCTAAATGACAACTGTCATGATATGTCGCTTTGATTGGAACCTCTTTAGTTAATTGGAGCTTTCCTTCCTTAATTAGCTGTGCAATAACTTGCGTGCTATGCTGAACTGGAATATTAAAGTCTTTACCCACTCTGGGGTAATCTTCTCTAAAGGTTTTATAACATTCGGGGCAATTCACAATAATTTTTCCAATATTATGTGATTTAAGAAATGCTATATTTTCCTTTACCTTCTTAATTGCTTCGCCCATCTGCCCTATCATGAAAAGTACCCCTCCACAACAAGGTTCTTCCTTAAGAATTTTAACTTCAATGTTTACAGCATCTAATATCTTTTTCATTGCTTGGCCAGTTTCAGTATACACATGAGCTGTAGTACAGCCTACAAAATACAGTGTCTTTAATTCTGAACTCATCTTACCACATCAATACAATCTATATTTATTCAAAATTTCAACATCGTATTAAATTTTAATTCACTTGTTTTCATAAAAATTTATGATAGTTATTGAAAATTCCTTAGTATTCGTGTGTAGTTTTCAAATTTTCAATCAACGCTACTATGCATAATTATGAAAATCTTAAAAGCGATTGTCGATAAAGTTTATTCGAGAAAACAACCTTTAAATACGTAGGGTTGTCTTCATATAAAGTTAATAGAGAATCTTTGGTTATAAAATATAACATCACTCGTTAAGGATAGGTGTAAAGAAATTTGATGATTGGAGGAAGTAAACCTCAAGAATTGCAGGAGATCCTGAAGGATTTAGAATCCTCGATCCCTGAAATCGAAGCCGCAGCTATTGTTTCGGCTGAAGGGTTACCCATTGCTTCTGCACTGCCACGAGATATTGATGAAACACGCGTCGCCGCAATGACCGCCGCGATGCTAAGTCTCGGCGAACGCGCTGCAGCAGAATTGCGCAAGGGGGAATTAGAGCAAGTTTTCGTGAGGGGGACTGAAGGATATATCATTTCTATGGCCGCGGGCGAGAATGCGGTCCTTACCGTATCTGCAACCAAAGATGTGAAGTTGGGGTTAATTTTTCTGGATATGAAAAGGACTACTGCTCGAATATTAGGAGCTCTTGAAGGAGAATAACCTTTTTTTTCTTTCATTCGTTAAAATTCAATTAAAATTCTAATTTCTTAACTTATTTCTAAGCTAAATAAAATCCTTTTGTTATATTTCTGTAAATCTTATCGATGATTAAATGATGTAGACTCAACAATCCTAGTAAAAAAACACAAAGGTAAGAATTGAAAAGAAAATTTTTATTTTAAAAGAGTTTAACACCTTTTTCCTTCAGCACAATCAGCACGTATTCTTCTTCAGGCGCAATTAAAATTTCCCCTGAAGCAGTTGTAATTGTAAGGAAAGACATACTTTCTGTCTCATCAATTTCTGTAACGACGTTTCGACATTTTCCTACTAAACTGGTAATAAGTGCCGCGATTTTTTCAGTTTTTTCCGTAGGAAATGTTGTACTAATGGGGAGACCTTCAGTATTTGTCACTATTACCCCATTAACCCCTTCAAATCGTTTCAACTTCTTAAGCGTTTCATCAAAAATACGTCTTCCGATCATCAATTTGCACATCCATTTCTTTAGATTATTCTCCGTAACCTTACATTTTTTAAAGAATTTAAGGTTTTTGATTTTTAAGGTTTTAGAACAGCTGTGTTATTAATTAGTTAAAAGTGATAACTTAATAATTTATTTTCATTAAAAAAAACTTAAATCCATATACGAAAAAAACAAAAGTGTTTAACGGAGTATATTGGTATAAATAAACTGAGTTGAGAACAGTGTCGAAAAAAGAAATTGAAGCCATGCTCGAACGAGTTATGGATCAGATTCCAGAAGTCGAAGGACTTATCGCATGCGATGCAAAGGGAAAAGAACTTTCAGGTCAAACGATTACAGAGATGGATCATAGTGCCATTATCAAATCAGTATTAAGTGTTTTTAATGCGGCCGGTGAATTAGGTACAAGTGTAGAGAAAGGAGATGTCACTGAAGTTAGGGTTGACTCCAAAGAAGGTTATACCATGATTGTTGGGTCTAAAAAACTAATTCTCATCGGTATTGCCGGTTTAGATGCGGTAAATTCACTTTCGCTTATTATCAGGAATTTAAAAATGATTCTTGACAAATATGGTTGATTTATATTAGAATTTACACTAAATTTTTTATAAGATCATCTAATTATAACATAAACCTCAATTATTTTCCTTTAAGTGGGTATAGCTAACTATTTTTTCTTTAGAGGGAATTCTCTACTTTTTATTTCAGGTTTCCTTTAAGGTTGTTCTTATTAAACTTACATTTTAAACAATTAAATTTAAGGTTAAAAATATTACAGTAATTCCAATTAAATCTGCAATAGTGGTTACTAGGGGGGCCACTAGATTATCCGGATCAAGTCCTCTTCTGAAACTAATGAATGCAATAAACAAGGAGATAAATAAAATAAGAATATATTCAATTGACCCGGCAGCAAGTGCAATAATTAAGTAATCTAGAAGCGACAATCCCAGAGGCGTAGTAAAATTGAATCCATCGATTAAAGCACCAACGGAGTATCCGGCAAATCCAATAACCACTGAAACGATAAATCCACATAAAAATAAAGCAAAAAAATTGATATAAACTAATCTAAACCTTCTAAATCGAGGTTCAATCAATCCTGAATGAAGTTGTGTAGTGATTCGTGCCCCAAAGCTCGTACCAATGTCCCCTCCAGTACCGATAATCGCTGGTGTTATTATCAAAATTCCAACGACGTCACCCATATAAAAGGCCGAATTTAATAGAAACCCTGCAAAGACTGTAATGACAGTGACAAACATTAAGGTTGGTAGGGCTTCCATTAAAATTCTTCTAACTTTCATTTCTTACTCTCCTTTCAAGTTAGTCCAAATCCTGATATAAACAGTAATTGGGTAATAAATACAAGTGAAATAACACCGATAATATCACCTGTTGTGTATAAAATTGGTGACACAACAACATCTGGATCTAAACCTCTCCGGTAAGTGACGATTGAAACAAAAATGGTAATTATCGCTTGCAAAAATCCTGACAGTAACCCTGAAAGTTCCGCAATGAGGATGAATCCTAAGAGTGAGAGGGTTTGTCCCCCTGGAACGTCTATTTTAAAGAAAGTCGTTACTAAATAAGCCAGTCCCCCAATCCAGATAGGTAAAATTAAAGTTAAGATTAAAGTTGCGATAAAACTTTTTTTGAAGTTAGATGTATTATTTCGCAATTGGGGTTTGACTGTTCCAAGATGTAATGCAGTGCTCAATCTTGCTGAAAAAGAACCCCCAATTGCCCCTCTAATTGACATAAGTGGTGGAACTAACACCAATAATCCTACAAAGTTAGCAAAAATATGCTCTACAGTTCCTAAAAGTACCCCTACCGCAATACTACCTAAGGCAGATAGCATCAAGACTAAGATGGATTCCCGAATAACTGCAATAGCTTCTGAAATGCTCCGTCTTTTGGTTAGTGTTGCCCCATTGGGTTCTCACCTTGGGTTTCATCTATCTTTTTTGCTCCTAAAAAGCCTTCCACACTGAGAGTTTCATAAAATTCTATAATATTTCGTGAATGATAAAATGCGCTTCCATTTAAATATTTTCTTCAAAAGTCTATTTCTCATTCGTTGATTTTACGAAAGGTGAAATTCGCATAATTTTCCGGAAAAGCGATAAAAGTGGTCCAACTATTCCTGTTAGTCCGTACTCTTCCGCCTTTTTTTCTATTAAATCTAAATCTTCTTGAGATATAGCTCCAAAAAATATTAGAAGAACTCCATAAATAAAACCAAGCAAGACAGCTACGAGCAGAAAGAAAAACAGATTTGTGAGTGGAATTAGTTCCCAAGGCGGCCAAACTAGAAGCACACCTATTAGCAAAGTACAGCCCAGTGCAGCGAAGCTTCTCAAACCAATTGACCAAGGAATATCTTGTTTTATATGTTTCCTGATCAGATAGGGTAGGATAGGGAGCATAATTATGGTTCCAATGAGAAATCCAAGACCTGCATTAATTTGTGGGCTGAATATCCCCAGCCACAAGAAAAGGCTAGATAATCCAATAGTTATCAAAAAGATAGATCCTAAATAAACTGCTGCAGGACGTCCTTTCCCAACCCCTAGTAACACTCCACATATAATATATTCAAATCCAGCAACTGAAAAACCTGTAATTACCAGCATGAAAGGCACCCAGACATCAGTACTTCCAGTAAGATATGTATCACCGTGAAACAGAAGAATAATTCCTCGAGAAAGGCTCAGAATCACTGCCAGAATTAAAAATGTAAGGTAAAAGAAAATCTTTACTATAAGGTTAAGATAAAATTTAATTCTTTCAGTGTTTTTTTGGCCGTAAGCTTCAGCAACACTGGTAATAAGTGGCCATACGAACCCAGTAACCATTAATCCCCCGAATGAATATCCTAAAATTATAGAATATGCCCCAACAACTTGATAATTCCCTGTAAATGCTAATATTATAATCACTGTTACTGATCCTAATAATCCAACCGGAATAATATCTGTAATGGCAAAATAAACTCCTTGGCGTAAAATTTTGAACGCCCTCCGGTCTACCTTGGTAAATTGGAAAATCTGGGCATTGAACCAAAGGCGGCGGAAACTTCTGAAAAGAATTAGCGTTTGTGTAACTATTCCGAAGATATAGACAATAAGAATCAGCACCACCGATATTCCTATAACTTGTATTAGAATAATAATTATAATTCCAGACAGTAATTGAAAAAGAGGAAAGGTCATATATCCCTTTGCAATCTCATCATATTCTCCGACTGCTGCTAAATTACTTATGAGCCCATCTCGAAAACCAGTAACGAGCATTACTATGCCAATAATAAAAAGAGTTGAACTTAACCTACCCATTATCGTATCTTGGAAAATTAGAGGATTTGCGATAAAAAAAGAACCAAGTATCAATCCAATTCCTATAAATATTCCTGTTAGAATCGTAATAAAAGTCCCATTCCGTGCATGTTCAAAGGCGACCCTTTTATCAGAGATGTTTTCTGAAACGATTTGAGACGTAGCTTTCCCTAGACCTACCGTCAATAACGAAAAGAGCCCAAAAAATGCAAAAGCACTATTGAATATCCCAACACCACCAGCTCCAATTCCAATATCATCACGGGAAATAATCACAACTAGCAGCCATGCCATAATTGATGCAATTAATGTACCCATTATCTGCCATAATCCCGCGGTAAGCAAATTTTGGGGCGTTTCGGATGTTAATTCAAACCTTTGAAAAAATCTCTTTACCCTAGTCCTTATTCCAACATGCTCTTCTTCAATCTCTTCCGGAGTTGCCTTTTTGGGTGTTTGTTCCAAATTATCACGTTACAGAGTAATTTTAGATTTACAAATATGGTAATATTACACAAATTTGCTTACTAATTATTTAATCATTTGGATAGATTAATGATGAGATCCTCTTCCCTTAATTCTGAATTATCCATCTCAATAGAGATCTCCTTCTTCTTTTTATCATGAATTAAAAAAAGGAATTTTAGAGTGGAATGAGTCGTAAAAAAAGATTTCGAAGCAATTTGAAGTTAGGTACTACTTTAAATTCACCAATACATTTTCCTGGAAACCTTTTATCCTTCAAATAATCTATGTGGATGAATCCATGAGAAGGTCATCATCCTTTAATTCTGACTTATCCATCTTAATAAATATCTCTCTTTTCTTTTTCTTACTTACCACTTCTTTCAAAGCATTTAGCGCAATTACCGCATAAAAAATGCCACAAATAAACATGATAAAGAAAATCCCACCGAGTATGAATTTCCGTGATAAAAAAACGCGAGATTTTCCTCGATGTTTTGAGTAAGTAAAGATAAATAAAGTAGTGAAGGCAAATAAGGCCGATACAATTCCCAAAATAAAGAAAAAGATTCCTCCACCAAACGAAATGTTGGGTTGGAAGAAATTTACAAAAAATTGCACAAAGCTCATTCCCATTGAAAACCAGATGAACAATGGAAAAATGATTATCATGAAAATAGCTGATAAAAATATGAATTTCTGTATTAGGCTCATGCCTGACATTTTTCTAATCGCCCCTAAGGCATAACGTAATTTCCCAGTCATCCAATGGATTTGTTGAATATACAACGACTTGAAATCAGCTGGATAATATTGATAACAGAATAAATTTTCATCATAAATCCCTTTCCATTTAGGGAAATCCGTCAATACTCGATGAGTGATTTCAGCTTCATCTGAGGGTGTATTTAAAGCAAATTTTCCGCACTCAATAAGAGCATTTTTTCGCCACATCCCCCCAAATCCCGTAAAATTAATATCCCGCACATATTTGTTTGTTCCGACAGCATAAAAGTTCATATTGGCCATCATGCTCCACCCCATCATTGTAACTATATTCTGGGTAGTATTTAATCCGAGAAAAACTGAAGATACCAACTTTATATTTTCATCTGAAAAATAGCTCAATGCACGTTCTATAAATCCATCAAAGATAATTGTATCACTATCTAGAAAGAGGAGAAATTCATTTTTTGCGTTATCAATACCCAAATTTAAGGCAAATCCTCTTGAAACATTCTCTGGGAACGCCTGAATATGATCATATTTTTGTGCAAATTCTAATGCAACTTCTTCTGTCCTATCTGTACTTTTTTCAGAATAGACTACAAGAATTTCAAATCCCGGATAAGATAACTTCAGTAAGTTTTTGAGGGTACGTTCCAATACTTCTCCATCATTGAAAACGGGGATAATAATAGAAATCTCGGGAGACTCTTGTGGGATCTCTTTCGGCTCCCTTTTTAAAAAAAAAGGAATCAACCCGAGAAGAATAGCATAAAAAAGTGCAATCAGGATGCAAATTGTATTGATATAAAGGACAACATCAAAAACTATTCGGAAGAAAAAAAAGGCGCATATGAAAAAAGTTAATGAACAAAGAAAAACAACCAATGGGAGCTTTCCAATATCCCAAAGGCTGAGCTTTACTTCCTTCGAATCTACAACCTGAATGTAATACCTCCAAATTTAAATTAATTTAAGATTATTTCCATTAATCGTGTATAATTCACGATATTTTAAAGTGAGTGATTACTTCTCTTCAACTTCCTCCTTATTTCTATTGAAATAAATTGCTAGAGCGAAAACCCCTGTAATACAGAATAGAAAAACACCCCCTGCCCATACCACAACAAACACAGATATTAACCCCGAAATTAAAGCGCCAATATAATATAATATGATTGTAAATTGCAATTTGCCGTTATGAGTAATTGACCAATAGATGGCCAAGGGAGTGAACCATGCCCCATAATGTACATAAAAAGTTGGTAAGATCATTAAGAAGCATAGAATTAATATTAAACTGAAAGAACTAGTATCAGTATTTCGAAAATATAAGAAAATTGCAGCAATAATAGCTCCGATAATAAATAGATAAGGTAATATTAAGCCTACATCAAATCCTAAAACTTCGGAAATAAAAACTAAAATGGATCCACCTTTTGGAACCCTTAAAATTTGAGTTATTATTGGCTGAAAAATGCTACTCCCCCATAATAAATAGCAGAGCAGATAAATCCCACCGCTAATAGCGATGAATGTAACTCCTAGTCGCCAATTAATTTTCTTCTTCTTAAAAACAAGCGGAAAAATAAGTATTAATCCGAGAAATTTTAGGAGAAATGCCGACGCTGTATAAATTCCACTTTTAATCTGTTCTGAATGGTCTAACGCATAAACCGCTAAAAGGACGCATAATCCAACAACAACATCATAATGCCCTGCTATCAGGACAATTGCTAGATACATTGGGTTAATTATAATCAAACCTATGCAAAAGTATATTGTGGATTTCCTTGACACATCGTGTTTTTTAGCTATCCCGTTAATTAGGTATGCAGTTAGTAGCCAAACTAAACAGAAAAAAATTTTCGGAAGTAATGGATGAAAAAAGTAGAATCCACCAAAAACTAGAAAGCCTGGAGGGTAATAACTCGAAAGTTGATCTGGTCCTATCCAATAATTATAGGGATTCTGCCCTCCTAATAATGCAGTCCAGTCTCGTTGATAAAAAATCAGATAATCAGGCGTATGAATGTGAAGCCCAAAAATGTCGAGATATTCACTTATTCCAGTTATAAGAGCAACGAAAATTATTATGGGGAAAAGTATTAGAATAATATAATTTATATACGAATGGAATTTTTCGGATGCCATTGTTTTTCTCCAGAATTGATTAATTGATAATTTTTCTATTTGGGATTTTTATCTTTTAATTGTTAATTGAAGTTGGGTCATTTTAGTTTTTGCTAACATTCCATAATAAAATTAAAAATTAGAATTTAAAATGGATTTATACGCAATAAAAGATTACGAAGCAATTTGGATATCTTATAACCGCGATTCTTGTACATTTTAATGGGTCTAGGATGGATCTCAATCATCTCTGGGAACTCCTCCATGATATCCAGTACAGTTCCCATAGTTGCAGCAAGAACCCATGAAATACTTCCCTTAAATTTCCCCTTCGGATTCATTCTATTTGGAAATAAGGTACTAGCTATGTCAGAATAAGACCAAGTCGTATGGGCAATAATTTTATCGCCATTTGTAGAGATCTTCTCGGGAGAATATTCCGCTCCTGGAGATCTGAGCGAATATATTAAATAAATTTCAAAATCATCGATTAACGTTTTTATATGATTCCCTTTCATTTCCAAAATTCATCACTTTTTTATGTTTTTCAATAAATAATTTAATCATAGAAATATCAATTTTCCTTTTAGAATCTCTATCTCATATCAAATATTTTTTTTTCCCTCAAAAGAACTAACTGAAAATCTTTATTTTACGCTCTCATCTTGCATTCACATCGATTTAATTCTCAATCACTTTGAAATGAAGAACTAGCAAAGATTTTTAAATAAAAATGGTTATCATTAACTATCAAATCTAATTCTGGCGAAACTAGGGACTATCGGAGTAAGTTTTTCTTAATTGGATTTGCGGAACCAAAACGTATGGCAAAGGTCATTTTTAATGAAATTCACGGAATTAGAACTTTCAGAAAAGATATTACAAGGGCTTCAATCTTATGAATTCATAGAAGCAACAGATATTCAAATAAAAACAATTCCACACCTATTAAATAGACGTAGCGTAATTGGTCAAGCTAAAACAGGCTCAGGAAAGACATTAGCGTTTGGAATACCAATTCTTGAACGAATCGACGAAAAATTACGCCAAATTCAAGCAGTAATCATTACACCTACCAGGGAATTAGCTAAACAAGTGGCCGATGAAATATCTAAGGCTGCTAAATTCACAAAATTTAAGATTATGACTATTTATGGCGGAGTATCATTCCAACGTCAAGTGGATCTAATAAACCGGGGGGCTCAAATTGTCGCAGCGACCCCTGGAAGATTTCTCGATCATTTAAAACGCGGGCTTAGAATTCAGCCTAAAATGATTGTCCTTGATGAAGCCGATAAAATGTTTGAAATGGGTTTCTACGAAGATGTCAGTTATATTTTAAATCTAATTAAAGGCAACAGACCTCAACAATTCATGTTTTTCGGTGCCACAATTCCCGATGAAACTGTCGAATTGGCTAGAAAATATATGAGAGATCCTGTTACAATAATTATAAGGAAAAAACATGAAGAACGCATTCCCTCCTCCATCGAACAAGTGTATTATATCATTTCCGATTCTGGCGATAAATTAAATACTCTTATTAACATTCTTGATAACCTACACGACGAATATAATGGCAAGGAAGATCAATTAAAAATTCTCGTTTTTGTTAAAACTAAAGTAGGCACAAAACGATTAACTAGAACATTACATCAAATGGGATTTCAAGCGGAATTCATTAGTAGCGATTTGAGACAGGCATCTCGCGAACAAATCTTAAAGGATTTCCAACAGCATGGAATGCTTCTGATAGCCACTGATGTGGTTGCAAGAGGTATCGATATCGAAAACGTAACCCATGTCATCAATTATGACAAACCTGAAGATATCAAAAGTTATCTCCATCGTGTTGGAAGAACGGGCCGAATGGGAAAATATGGAAAAGCAATCACGTTCATTACTCCTGAAAATGAATCGCTAATCACTGAAATTGAACAAACATATAAAACGCAGATAAAAAAGCTGTATCTTCATAGAGGGCGAGGTCGTTATAATCATTAAAATAAGTTGGAACTGAATAAAAATTAATAAATGTTAGATAGTTTCTAGAACCTTTAGAAAGAAGGATTGTGAAATGAAAATATCTATCGTTGTTCCAACTTATAATGAAGCGAAGGGAATAGAGAAATTTCTTAAACAGTTTGATAAACAAACTCTACCAAGAAAAGAATTTGAAATTATTGTAGTCGATGGAGATTCAACTGATAATACACGAGAAATAGCCCAAAATTATGCTGATGTTGTAATAATTCAAAAAAGCAAAGGCGTCGGGGGCGCAAGGAATGATGGGGTCGAAATTGCGAAAGCTGATATCGTTGCCACCACCGATGCAGATATCATTATCCCCAATTTCTGGCTGGAACAAATAGTGAATCACTTTGAAAAGAATAAAGATTTAATTCTTCTCTTTGGTGCGAATCACCCCATTACTAAGGATAAATTCATCCGATTTTTCTCTCGCTTGAAGAAATTTATCAATCTAATTTTTGCAAAATTCCGTATCGCTTATCTAGCGGAAGGTCCGAATACGGCCTTTAAAAAAAAGGAATTTTTAGAAGTAGGAGGGTATTCTAACCTTCCTATCATGGACGACATGGAAATAACATCTCGCATGAGAAAAAAAGGAAAAATAATCTATGATGATAGTCTTTATGTGTATTCATCTGTAAGAAGGATGGAGAAAAAAGGAGCAACCAATTTTGGTTTTGTATCCTTGACTAGCTACTTCAAATTAATTCTTTTTGGCCCTGAAAGTATTAAAGTAAAAGATTATGCAAAGCAAGAATATTAATCGCACTTGAAAAGGTGAAGATGATGCCTAAAAAAGATCCCATTGAGAGTATCCACTTTCCGCCAATGATAGATGAGGAGGAAATTGAGGCGGTAGTACGCGTTCTTAAATCAAAACGACTGACTCTCCTTTCTGGAAAACGAATCAAAAAATTCGAAAAGGAATTTGCTAATTACATTGGAACTAAATATGCAATTGCTGTTAATTCTGGGACTGCCGCTCTACATGTCGCTTTAAATGCACTTGGCGTTGGGCCTGGAGACGAAATTATTATTCCACCTTTTACATTTGTAGCAACAGCGACTGCAGTATTACATCAAAATGCAATCCCTATCTTTGTTGATATCGACCCGAAAACCTATTGTATCAACCCCGCGGAAATAGAGAAGTCAATTACACCAAAGACAAAGGGAATAATACCTGTTCATTTGTTTGGACATCCAGCTAATATGGATCGTATCATAAAAATAGCTAAACAACATAACCTTTTTGTAATTGAAGATGCTTGCCAAGCCCATGGGGCAGAATATAAAGGGAAACGCGTAGGGTCCATCGGGGATTTAGGATGTTTCAGCTTCTTCGAATCGAAGAATATGATGACCGGTGAAGGAGGCATAATCACAACAGATGATGAGGAACTTGCGGAAGTGACGCGATTGGTGCGGCATCATGGGGAACCAAGTTGGTATGTTTACGATCGTTTGGGATATAATTACCGGATGACTGAAGTGCAAGCCGCTCTAGGCTTAGTTCAACTAAAAAAATTAGATAAATTAAACCAGATTCGAATCGATCATGCCCATTATCTCACCGAGAATTTACAAGATATTGATGGAATTCAACTTCCTTATGAATCAAAGGATGTCAAACATGTGTATCATGGCTATATACCATTGATGAAACCAGAAAAATTGAATATATCAAAAGATCGATTTCTTGAGAAATTGAATGAAGGCGTACCCATTACCAAACGTATCTATCCGCACCCGTTATATAAATCAAAATTATTTCAAAAGAAGATGGGTTATGGAGAAATGAAATGTCCTTACAGCTGCCCTTACTATGGCGAAAACATTACGTATGATATTCATCTACCCGTTGTTGAAGAAATATGTACGCGTGCCATTGGCCTTCCAACCCAACCATTTGTGAAAAGGGAGCTATTGGATTTAGTTATCAAGAAAATAAAAAAAGTTGTAGGGGAGCTAAGAAAAGCTTGAACCACTATAATTTAAAGAATAATCGGTGAGTTTGTCTTGGCGGATTCATAACCTGCTAGAATAACTTGAAGTATTTTTCTCCCAATTTCTCCTGTCATTTCAGGTTCTTTATTATTACGAACACAATCCACAAAATAATGCAGCATTTTTTGTTTCGAAACTGATATCTGCCTTAGAACGTCTTTAAAAGATAATTCCTTAATTTTTTCATTCCGTTTCAACTTCTTCGGCATAATTTTAATCGGAGATCTTTCCCATATATCTACTTTAATCGTACCTTTTGTCCCATAGATTTGAAATTCGTTGAACGGGGGATGCGATACCCAACTCGTATCCAACTCTGCGATTATCCCACTCTTAAACTTCAACAGTAAAATGGCGTTATCTTCCACTTTAGTGGGTTTTTCGAACGTGTTTAGGAGAGCGCTTTGGACCTTATCTACTTCTCCAAAATACCAATCCAAGAGATCTAATGCATGGGGACCTAAATCTAAAAGCACACCGCCACCCGCTTTTTCTTCATTAAAAAACCATTTATCTTCACTTATCGCACCCCAGTGTTTATAAGGGCCTTCGTGGGCAAATCTATAGCGGACAAACGTGATCGTGCCAAGCAGATCCAAAACCGCTTTAACATTTTCTAAGACAGGGACAAATCGTTGATGCGAAGGATTCATAAGAAAAACATTTGCCTCTCGTGCTACCTTAATCATTTTATCTGCCTCCTCCATAGTTGTAGCTAAAGGTTTCTCACAAATGATATGCTTTCCAGCTCTTGCCGCATCAATAACCATCTTTGCATGCAAAAAATTCGGGGTGCAGATACTTACGGCATTAATATCGTCTCTCTTTAATAGATCTTTATAATCTGTGTACCATGATTCAATGTCAAACTTTTCCGCAGCCAGTTTTGCATGGGCTTCCGTGCGTGTGACAACTGCCAGAACATTGGCGTGTTCTGAGGTTTGATAATTTTGAATATGTTCATATCCTACTGCCCCACCACCAATTATACCAACTCCAATTTTATCCATCAACCAAACCTTCTCCATTTAGATTGTTATACTTTAATAGAACTTAATAATGAGAATTAAAAAAAGAAGAATTAAAGCTTTAATATCACTCTTATTTCCCTAGTTCATGTTCTTTCCATTCATCCTCGACCTCTTCGGGAGGATATCTTTTCTTTTTCTTTCCGTAATGACGCGTTGTGAGATATACCGAACGCCTAGTAGTTCGTGCTCTAACTCTGCCTCCTTTTTTACCTTTACCGCCTCCAGCAATTGGTGGGAATAAGACCAATAAGAGAAACCACGAGATAAAACATAAAATCCAGCTAACTCGCATGACTTTAAGGTAAAGTTCATTAGGAGGATCTTCTTCGACATCAATTCCAGCCGGATCTAAGAGACAATGGAACATATAAGAAAAGAGGGCCATTGAGACAACGATTCCGATACCCCCAATAATAATGTACACTGAAGAAATGCATGACTGACACTGATGGATCTCTTTAATGTCAAATAGACCGAGCCCATTGGCTTCAAGTGCAGAACTATACATAATACTTCCAAAAATTATTGTAAAAAGTAATAGAATTACTGAAAAAATTGCCCCAACTTTTAATGTATTTATTGAGTTACGCCGGATTCGAAGAATTTTAGCTAATCCATATCCTGTCCCAAGGATCAATGAAACGAATAGGCTTAACCAAGCGGCGCCATAAAGACTCTCAAAAAGGTTATCAAAAAGCACTCCAAGATAACTTACGAGCGGCACCCACATCATTAACCCCAACAACGCAAATGAGGTATGCCAATGGTGATCAAAATATAAGGATTCTTTATAGACTAAAAGAATTACCAATGCACCAACGGGTAAGACAATACAAAACAACCACCAAAGATACCTTATGGTTATTTCTGATAGACCTACTATTTCTATTAAGCATGTAAAAGCCCCTGCAATTAAGAACATCATAATTTGCGATAAAATAACTCTATCTCCAACAAAATAAGTCCGTTCATCCAGTATTCTTAATGTTTTTTCATCCATTTTTCTCCCCAAAGTGATTTATTCACGTCACTTAATAAAATTATGAATTAAAAACTTTTGTATTTTAAAAAAAGGTTGAAGCTATACATATGGAATTTACGAAACATGCCGATAATAATAAAAAAGCTAATTGTGAAAATAAAATCAATATTCATCTATAAAATGAAAAAATATGGTTCTAACAAGAATAATTTTTGCTCCACATGAAGATGATGCGGTGCTTTCCAGCGGTGGTCTGATTCTTCAATCCGTCGCTGAAGGAATTAATGTTGTAATTGTTTATATGACCGATGGAAGCGCCTGTTATCTTGTAAACAATATAGATGTTGGTAAAACACTAAAAGAGGTAGCAACTATTAGAAAAAGAGAAGCACTTCAGTGCTGTGAAGTTTTATCTGTCCCAATTTGTAATATTCAATTCTTAGATTTTCCTGATCAGCATCTCAACAAGCCAGAGAACTTTGACTCTGCCCTAGAAATTGTTAAAATTATCCTTCGATCCTATAGTAATGTAGAAGCTTTTATTCCAGTGGGAAAAAATCCTCATATCGACCATCAAATAACACACGATATTGTAATTAACGCAGTCGAAGAAATCGGGCAAAATAATATTCCCATTTATCAGTATGGATTACATAAAAGCGTGATAGGAAAAGCCGATCTAAAAGTAAAATTAACTCCCAAAATGCTTGAAATGAAAATAAAGGCATATAATTGTCATTTGAGCCAAAAATTTATAAAGGTTAATGATATTGCTGCACAAAACGATGAAGAAAGATTTAAATTAGTAGAAAGGTGAACTTTATGGGAAAGAAGGAACGGAAAATAAAAAAGATAATATTTTGTGGATTAGATAACTCTGGAAAATCCAGTTTCATTGCTCGGCTGAAACATCAAGAATACCCCCTTCGCCCAACTACTGGAGTGAATCAATCCCCATATGAAATCTTTGGGTTTCCGATTTTATTATGGGATTTTGGTGGTCAAAAACAGCTTCGTGAATCCTATGAGAATAAAACTCACTTTTTTGATAATACTGATCTACTTTTTTATTTAATTGATATTCAAGACGAGGAACGCTTTGAAGAATCAATCAACTATTTTGACAATACATTAAAACTTTTAAAAAGACAGAAGTCTCTCATCCTTGTGTTATTTCATAAGGCCGATCCAGACATCGCAGAATCCCAAAAAGTTCTTGAAACTATTGATACGCTTAAAAAACGATTAAAAACTTCACTTAAAAAAATTGAAGCTTTCTATTTTTCTAGTACAATTTTTGATTACCCTTCAGTTTTGATTCCATTTTCCTTTGCTATACAAAAACTCCTCCCATTTACTTCGATGTTGGACTCCTATATCCTAAAATTCTTTCAAGAGCATCAACTAGCCTGTTTTCTCCTAATGGATAAAAATGGAACCATTATCAGTAAACTATCTACATCAGAGGAGGATAATGAAGAAAACCTCGCACTTTGCCAGCTGACAGCAAGTCATCTAACCCAATTATATGAAACTTACGAGAAACATCTAATGGATCCTCCAGAAATATCGCTTCGCTTAATAAAAAAATTAAAAAAAGGTAGTCCCGCCGGTATGATTCTATTTAACCAGATAGTGGTGTTTAAATTGCGTTATTATCTCACAATCCTCACAAAGGATGCAGAAAAAATTGCTTCGATCAAAGACGCCCTTCCCGAATTTATCTCTGGGGTATCCAAAACGATTGAAATATCTTTTTAGCTGATTCCTCTTACATCGAATTCAAAAGCTTTATTGCTTTATTTGTTAAATACGTTCCTCCAGTGACATCAAGAGATAGAAACATTTCATACCCTCCTTTTTTGTAATCTTCTAATGGATAGAGATACCCTATTGACCCATTCGCTAATTCTGCTATAATAGTTTTCTTTACTTTGGATTTTGCAAGAATTCTATTTCCCAATTCTGAGAAGACTTCTCCTGGAATGCCAACTATTGCAATATCATTTAATTTTAATACATGAATCTCGGCTTCTTGAAGATATTTTCCGTCCTTTCTAATAAAATCAATAGGATATGGAATAGGTGGTTTTTTTATACACCAAAATAATTTGAATCTCCCCACTTTAAACTTGAAATTCAGATGTCTAAGATGCATCTTCACAGTTTTTTCATAAAGAAGATATTTTCTTGAAAGAAAATACGATTTAAAAGTATGGTTAAAATCTGTAATAGGGATACATTTCATTTCTTCACTTATATCCAAAGCTTTATCAGCAATCGCAAACCCTATTTCCCTTGCACGTTTAAAATTTCCTTTCGCATGTCCTGGACCATCATAAAGGATTTCCTTTTTCGCATCGACTTCAGCGAGACTCACATTAAAATCAAAGAGATTTGGATTAAGATCCCCACACGGCCCATTTAGATAAATTACATGGATTTTTTTGCCCAATCGAGCTTTTATCCGCTTAATTAAATATCCAGGATATTCTGCAGTGTAAAGTGTATTATCCGATGGTAATACAGTTCCATGACAGGCATAGTTTATAATAAATCCGATTATATTTCCTTGCAAATCATCGAAACGAATTACTCCTACATCATATTTTGAATCTCTAAGTGGTTCACGGCGATTTATTATCAAACGTTTCTCCATTACTCTCTTTTCTGCATCAACTAGTGCTTCTTGAGAACTCATTTTTGCATTCTCGGCTAATTTAACGAATTTTTTCCCTAATTTCAGGAAATACCTTACATCTAAACTTGACCTGAAAAATCCACGTAAAGGATGGATTAATCCCATTGTATCGGGTCCTGAATGATTATGCAGCGCACAAATGAAAATTCGTTGTTCCTCAATCCCTATTTGGTGATTTATTAATTTACGATAATATTTAATGGCTTTCAAAGGAAAGCTTAAAATATCTGCAGCTATTATAAGACTTTCACCATTATTATAATTAAAATAAACAGCTCTCGCAAAAAGATCATCATGAACTCCCGTTGCGTTGCATAATCTTGCACCATATCCTCCCATTGGTAAATGTAATTTCGGAGTAATTATTATATCCGAAAACCCAACCTTAAAACCCGACATGAAATCTCAACTAAGCTGGCGTTAATTTCTCATACATCTTGAGGATTGTATTCTTGATATAGGTTCCCGGTAATATCCCTGCAAGATTTGCAAGTCCAGTTACTTCGTATCCCCCATATTTACATTCGTTTAAGGAGAAAATGTACCCGAGATAATCATTAGCCAGCTCCACAATGATTGTGTTTTTTATCGGTGATTTCTCGATAAGTTCTTCCCCAATCTCACTGAAAACTTCTGCGGGAATGGCGACAATCAATATATCATCGTTAATTTTAATTAGTTGGAGTTCTGATTGCACATGAGTTTTTCTATTTTTTTTAACATAACTAAAATAACTTACATTTGTTCTGTTAAAAGCTCTCAATATCTTGAAGAAAACTCTTTTTAATAAAAATGTAAGTAAAATATCCGTAAATTTTCTGTTTGGGCATTTGAAGGAAACTGGAATTTCTATTTCTTTCGTGAATACCTGAATTTTTTCAATTTCTCTTGTGACTATTTCCGGTAATAGTTGGATCGCGTGATCTGCCAGCCTTTCTCCAATTCTTTTAGTATGATCATAGTTACAAAAAGCATTATAATCGCCATATCTCTCTTTAAAAATGGCATCAAAATTGATTCTTTCAAAGTTCCAATGCTCTGGAAATAGATAGGGGTTTATATCTCCACATGGCCCATTTAAATACATCGAAAAATGTGGTTCAAATTTTTTCTCAAGCATTCTTATGAGATATCCTGGATATTCCGCTGAAATTAATCGATTATCTCGATTTAGTGTAGTTCCATGACACGCATAATTAATGAGCGATGCCTTTAAACTATTATCACTAGTAATTTTCCAAACTGTGAAAGGATATCTCAACTCTCGCCTAGGATGGCGGCGATTGATTACTAATTTTTCACTTTGCTTGATAATTTTAGTTTTAACTCCAATTTTCCCTAATATTGCGTTTTTTTTTGCCTTAATTGCAGATTTTACAATTTTATCCTCAATTTTTCGAAACCAATCTACGCTTAAAGTATATTTTAAAAATCCTCGCACACCCTCTAATCCCAGAGTATCTGGTGCAGAATGATCATGTAAGGCACATATTAAAATATTTTTTTCTTTCACATCTGTATGTTTATAAATTCGATTTCTCATTCTGTTAACAAATTTACCATAAAGACTCAATAAATCACATGCAATTATAAAAATTTCTTCTCCTGCAGTAGCCATATACAAAGTTCTCACGTAGATATCATCATGCACTCCAGTGGAATACCTGATATAATAGCCCCCCATCGGAATATGAGTCTGCTGTGGCGTTATTTTCACTGCAGAAAATCCGATTTTAGAGGTCAGATAAATCACCAATTGTAAGGAATATTCAAACTTAAATAAAAGAGACAAGCCTTATTTTTTTACATGAATTTTCCTTAATTGCATAGCAATCTTTTTTAGTAAAGCATTTTTATTTTTAATTGCCTCATCCTTTTTTACTTGAAGGCGTCCAGATGGGATCCACCAAAACCGAGGATATATTGCTTCTGAATTTAATTCAAATGGTACATCTAATATCGTGGCTGCCTGGGCTAAATCTTGAATTGAAGGCGATTTCACAGCCAACTTTTTTTTAACTCTCCGTCCTTGACTCCGACTCCGATTAGCATCGAAATACACTGGATAGAAGTAATATTGCTTTTTGTTTCGCATACATACATGGGTAATTCTCCCCACTTTATAAAATTAGTCCTTAGAAAAATTCAAAATAATTCCCTGAATTATAGTTAGGATAGTATTCCTTATTACAGAAAGTGGGGATTCGGAATTCGCTCACTCATAAAAGACCTGACAGATTTTCTTAATGCTTAAAGGCTTTCTTTATCTTTTGCCGTAACTTCCAATCCCTATCTACGGGATATCCATCGTCCAACTCTTTGTTTGTCTCAGGATCTCGCTTTTTAATAACATTTCTATTAAAATCTTCTTCTTGTATGACCATTCCACATTCGCTGCACACCATCTGCCGTTGTCGATGGTCAATCGCGATATTCCCTCCACAGAAAGGACACCGCATTTGCGTATAACTAATGCCCCTTCTCATCTAAACACCTATACAAATGTCTACACAAATATAAAATATTCATTTCTTCTCTATATACTTATACGCTAATTTCATTAATTAATCTAATTTTCTTAATGATATACGGTACCTAAAAAGACACACTAGGAAAAAAGAGTAAAATTATTCTAGATCGATACCTAGTTCTTTCAACCGGGTAATCTTCTCTTGATTTAGTTTTAGAACCAAGAGATATTGTATTATTATGGTTAAGTCTCATAGAAATGTCACGAGTTTGATAGGGTTAGCTCTATACTGCTTATAAAAAAGATAAAAAACCATAAAAATTGATGACATATCTATATATGTCGCGCACATTATTTCTTTATTAGAGGCATTAATTTTATAAAGATATGATTGGTAGATTAAAATCCGATAAAAATAATTAAAAGTTAGATGTGTTGAGTTTGGCGGTTGATAAAGGGGATTTTAAGTTGTTGGAGGATTTTATTACGCTTTCTTGTGAATTTAGTATGGATTTGCAGGATGAGAGATATACGATCTCCCGTGAGATTGCTGAGCAAATGTATCAGAGATTCAGGGAGATGCCAGAGCGGACCATCACCGAATTTAGAGATAATTTTATTGAAGTAATCTCGGAATTTCCCGTTCCACCTGAAGTGGTTTTTGATCGCGAGAAAGAATTACAACGCTTAAAAACTGTTTTAGTGGATTTAAAAGAATCATTTTATAATTCACTTGTTGAAGAAAAATATATCCTGAAATACTTATTTGCCTGGATTGACGGTATAAATTTAATCTATGAAATTTTCCAAGTCATCAAAAACTATCTAAATCCGCCACGTTTTCGCAAGCGACGGTTACAACAGCAATATGATCCGATGAAGCTTGCGAATATGATACTATATGTCAATATTGTCATGTTTCGGATTTATGAAACTCAACGTAAAATTGAGGAAGGGTTGATTCAAACAAATAAAAGCATAAACAAATACTTAAAACTCTTCGCCGATGAAGTAACCGAACTCTCCAAATTTGCTATTACTAATGATTTCATCCCTAAAATTTCTAGCAAAGATGAACAGTTGTTTAAAGATAACGCCGAGTTGATGCATCACGTCTTTAGGGTTGTAAACAATCGTTAAGAGCCGGGATTTCCTTTGCATATTCAAATTTTCTTTGATACTTGTATACTTTTTTCTTATCTCAACCCGATAGAACTTTTTCACCCTGATGCCGTTCAGTTAATTAATGTCATCAACGATTCTTCTAAATTTACAATTAAAGGGAAAGTCAAGGATTTTCGGGGATATATTCTGGATATTGTGGAAGATGAATTCTTTAATATTCTCCACCATAAGATGAATCAGGTTCTCCAAGATATACATGATTTCTGCAGACAAACCCGTAGCTTTACGGAAGAAGAATTAACTCAACGGCTAACCCTTCTGATACGCCAAGAATTCCCCCTTGCTAACTTAATTGAATAGATCTTAAACAATTATGATTTGAGTTCAATCTCAAGTTTACGAGAATTCTATGTTCTTTTCAATCAATTGCGGATGATCTTTCGGAAGAAATATTTCCAATTCATGCACTCGAAAAAAATTCAATTTAAAAAACATTCCCCTGTTAATAGAGTAATTTTAAATCAAAGAGCAAAAAATCTCAAGGCATCACGCCTAGATTTAACAGATAAAAAAATCCTTGTCTATGCAGACCATTTGGCATTACAGAATAACCCAGCGCATCTCATTACAGTTGATTTCGCGATGATTGATCAACGATCGCTTCTCCTGCCCCAACTTCCCAACCATTTAACTATTTTACCCCTCATTGAGTTCGGGTATATTTATCTTGGCAAAACGGAACATATCGCCTTAATTAAGAAAGGCAAGATTTAAGGGGAAACAACTAGTTTTCTAATATTGCACTCTTTAATCTTACAAATTAAAAGCCGTGAAAGAGAGATTTCACGTCACTTATCTTGATCGCCTTTCAATTTGTCCTGGATACATCTTTTTTAAATTCCTGAATGATGAAAGTAAAAATGAGGTGGTAATAATGAGTGATGGAAAATTTGATAAGGAAAGTTTAGATAAATTACGTGAAGAACTTGCGAGAGGACGAGATGAAAGAAGAAAATTGCTGAAAGCGTATAAGAAAACAGGAAAAACGCTCAGACAAAACATTAAAAATAGCTCTACCTATATTATAGGATACCTAATTTTCGTTAGAATCTTTAGTCTTTTTGGGCTTTTCATTAAAACATTACAATCTCTGCAAGCTTTTCTTATAATATTAGAAATTGTTTCGTGGATTGCTCTAATAGTGGTTTTAGGACTTGTACAAAGTGAGGGGTAATTTAAAAAGAAGTAAATCAAAAATTGAAATAGACAAGTAAATAATGAGGTGGTTTAGATGGTTGAAGTTATTAAAGTGAGAGATTGGGATAGTATTACGCGTAGTAATTTTAATGGATTTAACGCTTTTGTGATTCGATTGCAGGAGGAAGAAACGTTATTTGAAATTGCAAAAACCCTGGATCTCCCCTTTATCTTCCAAAAGGGGAAAGAATATCTATGTAGTGATGGTACCTTTCTATATTGGTATAAAAGAAATTAATGAAAATCTATTGTATTATAAGAAGGGACTGAAATTACTTTTTGATGTTCCTTTTTTTATTTGCCTTGAAATACCCATTTCACGACTTACTCCTTCTTTCGGCGCTTCCTGGGCTCATTGGAATAAGCCTTCTGTAGTAATCAAAAAGCAGAACAGAAAAGTTCCCCGTTTTATATCATTTTTCCCTTTCATTTGCCTTCTCCTGATTATTTTAGGATGCCCTTAATGTAAAATTATTTGGAATTATAATTATTAAGATAAGAATGCAAAATGAAAAATTATTTTAAACTATATCAAGCTCATATATTTTTTATTAGACTTTCCTGAATTTTTTAAAAATGTGTAAGTGTTGAATATGGCCCAAAAAATAGATAAAGAGTATATAAAAGTTGGAAGAATACAAATTGCAATAGCATTTTCAATGATGTTTTTGGTATTATCCTTACTAATACTAATATTTTTCGGTTTTAGGTTTACAACCGCATTTTTTATAACTTTGGGGCTTTTAGGTGGAATTCTACTAATTCTTTATCTTTATCTTACGTTTATTTATGCAAATAAAGCGATAGAAAATTATAGTTTTCAACTTGAAGATGAAGGTATTCGTATCATCTCAGGGGTTATAAGAAAGAGTCAGAAATTCATTCCTTATCGACAAATTGAGCATCTTGAAATCAGAAGAGGTATTTTTGATCGGCATTTTGGTTTCTCAACTATAGTAATAGATACAGCAGGTCATGCAGGGGGATATGGTCCTCCAGAGGGAATGATCCCTGGACTTCGGAATCCAGATCCTATTATGGAAGAAATTCGCATAAAGATGGAAAAATCAAGCTAACCTTCATTAAATCCCTCTATCTTTATGAATTTTTTATTATTTTTTGAATTTTTTATGGCATTTGTTACATCTTCATTCCGATTAAGGCAATGTTCTTAATTCATAAGAGCGATTTATATCTATAGACCAGACTAAAATAGGTATTTTGAAATACCTTTTAGGGATCAGAATTTCTTCATAATAATAAATAAAAATCGGAAATGAATAATAGTAATTAAATTAAATTAATAAAATTCTTTATGAATTTAAAAATCTATAGATATTTATAGGTGAGGAAGACGGACCAAATAATAGATGAGGACTATAAGAAGGTATTAAAATTAAAGCTAACTTTAAAATACTTTTTAATTATTGCCCCTATACCAATTTCAATAACAATCCTATTCGGAATTTTAAATTTTTATCTAACACTTCCACTCCTATGGCTCCAAATCGCACTTTTTATTTCATTGGGGATACTCATTGGAATTCCAATACTAGGTTATGTTATCGCTTCAATTTGGGCAATTAAATGGTTTGAGAATTATAGTTTCAAGCTTGAAGACGAAGGAGTTAAAATATATTCAGGAGTTATTACAAAGAGTCAAAAATTCATTCCATATAATAAAATTCAGAATGTTGAACTTGTAAGTGGATTTTTTGAGCGTCACTTTGGGCTTTCAACCATACAACTCGAAACAGCAGGTTATACTGGCGGATATAGGGGACCTTATCCTCGTCCTGAGGGTTTAATTCCTGGTCTTCGAGATCCTGAACCTATAATGGACGAAATCTGTGCAAAAACAGGAAAGTATAGTTAATTTTTTACCCTATCTCTTTTATTTTTAATAAGTCCTTGCTACATATGTCTTCTTACCAGAGGATTTTCCGCAGATTATGCAGTCGCCAGTTGTCTCATCGTCCAGGGTAATTCCCACGATCTCGACTCCTTCAATTCTTTGGATTTCATCAGCACAATCTTCCCCTTGACACCAATATACCAATGCTACTCCTCCCTCATTAATTTTTGCCTTCATTTCGGTATATTTATCAGTTTCAAACACAACTTCATCGTAAAACTTCTGAACTTTAAGGTACAAATTATTTTGAACTTGTTCTAGTAACATCGCAACTTTTAGCGTCAGATCTTTCATTTCAACTTTTTGTCTTTTTCCGAGATCTCGTCGTACGGCTGTGACAAAATGCTCTTTTACTTCTTTCGGCCCAATTTCAAGCCGAAGCGGAACTCCTTTGATTTCCCAAATATAAAATTTTTCACCAGGTGTTTTATCTACATCATCGATTTTGACGGGAATATTTTCCTTGGAAAGGTTCTCTGCAATTTCTTTGCATGTCGGGAGGACTTCCTCAATATTTTCTTTGAATATTGGAATAATGATGACTTGGATTGGGGCAATCCGTGGTGGCAGGATTAATCCCTTATCATCGCCATGCAATGCAAGAGCTGCTACTAAATATCGGGCGCCATTTCCTGTACAAGTTTGCCAGACATACTGATCCTGATTATTTTCATCTACATAGGTGATATTAAACTTTTTGGCGTAAGCTTGCCCTAAGTTGTTGCAGGATCCATTCTCTAGCATACGCCCATTCGGCATTATGTTGTAATACTCGATCGCGCCGATAGCTCCCGGAAAGACCTCCCATTGCGGCTTTTCAACTTTAATATTCGGGATTGCAAGAGCATCCCATATGAGATCATTTATCCGCATGTGTTCTTTCAGTTCCTTCTCGGACTCTTCTTTTGTTGTATGTGCGGTATGAATCTCATACCAGAAAGTAATTTCTCGGTCACGAATTAACGGACGAGTATGCTTCGTTTCGTAACGGAAAGAAGAGACTGTTTCATAAATTCGCAACGGTAAATCCTTATATGACCGAATCCACATTGTAAAAATTGGGTACATCGCAGGCTCACCTGTTGGACGTAAGATATGAGTGGGTTCTCCTTCACCCCGCCCCTTTACCCAAAAAACCTCATCCTCAAATCCATCAAACCATGCTTTATTCATTTGTGCATATTCTAGGGGGACTATTAATGGAAAATAAGTTTCTTGGATACTGCTTTCAACAAATAATTTATCCCACAATTTTTTAATTTGGTTCATAATTCGGAATCCGTAAGGTTTCCAGACAAACATGCCTGCCACATTATACCGTTTCTCAATAAGATCAGCGAGTTGAATAATTCGATTATACCATACAGAAAAATTGGCAGCTTTTGATACACCTAACTCTTTCGGTAACTCCATTGACATTTCTTCTTCTTCATTCTCTTCCTTAGCCAATTATTTGACCATCCTGCAAATTTTTTATTAATCATTTTGGAATAAATTGAATATCAAAACATCTCCTAAAAAAAATTACTCAATTTCGTGATAATTTATGCATGAATTCGCCACAGCTCAGAACATTGTACGTATAGTGACTCGGGCGGCAATGCAAAACAATGCAAGGAAAATCTCTGAGGTCCGTCTTGAACTGGGTGAATTCACTTTTATCAATCCGCAACAGCTCAAGTTTGTGTTTGAAATTGCGGCGAAGGATTCACCTGCCGAAGGCGCTGAACTTAATATCTCAAAAATTCCGGGTAAAATCGGATGTACCAAATGTGGCTATAAAGGGGGGTTAAAATATACCGGGCCTGAAATTCATTCAACTGTCGCGGCTCAGTTCGTCCTTGACTGTCCTAAATGCGAGAGCAAAGAGACCGAAATCATAGGAGGGCGCGAATTACGCATAAAAGATATAAAAATAGAGGTATAAAAGAAATAAATATTTATTAACATACAAAAAAATTTCAGTAATTAATAAAAAAATCTTTATTCTCGAATTAAAATTCCATTAACGATTCCCTCTTGGCCAGGACGGCTCGTCACTCGAACCTTGCCTAACTCTGTGGAAAGAATGGCTCCCTTGGTGATAATTTTTCGTCTGGTATATTCCACACTTGAAGGATTGGAAAGAACTTCTTTAATTGTTACCTTTTGCGTTTTTCCAGTGGATTGATCGGAAACATTAACGGTATCGGCAATATAGGCCTTAATTTTGCTATTTCCACCTTGGACTCTCACTATTTTGATCTTTCGTGGGCCTACTACTGTTTCAGCAGGGGGGCGTCCCATTTCATAGAGTCTTTTTTTTCTGGAAAACCGGACTCGCGCGCCCGTTGCTAACCGTCTCGATCGACCTTGCCATCGTCCCAAATTAAACACAACTTAATTCTCAAAGGATTTCATTGTATATTTCTCTACTCGAATCCTTTCATTTAAATTTTCTCTAGTCTGAAAGAAATCGAAGAAATAAAAAAAAAGGATTGAGTTTTTTAGCGTATATCTAGTAATAGCGTGCTTTCGTGGCAAGAAGCCAGGGAATTCCAATAGCAGCGAAAACCAAAGCAATTACTTGAAGCCAGGCACCCCAACTTGCCCACCATTCTACACCACCAGTAAACCATGTTATTATGGATGTGATAGTATTCACTATTATAAAGATAAGAACCACTAGCGCCATGCCCCATGCCCATTCCTGCTCTTTGAACAAACCAATCCCTGCAAAAAGTGCAAACACGCCTAAAATCAACATACTATTACCAAGCACACCTATAAATGACAAAACCTCTGGATTACCCACCACTGCCTCTAGTCCTGGAATCAAACCTGGAAAGTAGAAGTTAATTCCATATAGTACTGTTAAGATTCCAAGGATTATTAGAAAAAGATTCAAAAGTTCATTGCTATCAGGTGTAAGTTCTTTGCTTTGCCACTTATGCGTGCATTCTTCACAACAATCTGGCCATTTTTTTGTAGTAGGTTCTCCTGCACTGTCACTCATACATTACAACCTCTTTAATTTCTTTTGTTTTATAATAATTAAAAGTAAGGTAATTATAATTTACTAACTTCTAATTTATAAAGTTATTTAAATGGATATGAAATAAACCGGTTTTCATTTTAAATTCATTAATCCGAGACGTGTTTTCCAAAAACATCGATGATATTTTATAAAGTAGTAAAATTCTAACCTATCCTTTATTATCTCTTTGTAATATATTCTATCTGCAATCTTTCTAAAAATATTCTATTTCTTTTTTAATAGTGTAAATTCTCCATCTATTATTCGAGCGTAATAGGTACGTCCTCTGAATACCCATAGAATTTTTTTCCCCTCGCGTGCCATTTTAGCCCAACGTGAAGTTTTATTCGGATTTTGCTCAATAAATCGGTACCCATATAAATCAACATATTTGAGTCGTTTTGATTTGAATTTTCGAATTGGATAAGTATTTCCCTCCAGTTTTATGTCTGAACGATTACTAAAGATAGCCTCTGCAATTTTAAGGGCATATTCTCCCAAGTTTGACTCAATATCCAAGACCTCCCTTACCACTCTCTCCTGTTCATGGGGGATTTCACTTTTTTTCAAAATTAATTGATATAATTCTTCAATTGTTTCATTAATGGCACTAGGTTTAAACTGAATTCCCAATTTGGTTGATAATAAGGGTGGAATATCCTCTTCTTTTAAAAAAACCGGTATAATTTTCTTTTTTATTTTTAATGCTGCGCTCCATTCCATTTTCACAGGTTCAGACTTGAGTGCATTTGGGGAACAAAATAGAATAAAGACATCACATCTCCCCAGATTATCGTTCATATAAGAAATAATATCATCATGTAAATCTTCCTCCCAATATAAAACATCTTTAATTTCAGGAAACTCAGTTAATCGCTCTGCAATTAGAGGAATTTTAAATTTATTTGAATCTTTAGATGCATAACTAATGAATAGTAATAATGGTTGCCGTTTCGAAACTCCTTGATCAACTTCTTTGGGCATTTAATGCACCCTATTTAACACATAAAAAGATGATATTTCTCACAGACAAAATTATTTTTCGTTGTCCGACAATTTTAAAATTTTGATGTTATACCAGTTCAGTTTCAATTATTTTAACCCTTTTAAAAATTAGACTCATTGCTTGCAAAAAAGTTAATATATCCGATTCCGATTGAAGAATGTATATTCTCCTTTAAGGGGATAGACCATGAGGAGGCTAAATAAAGTATTACATATTTCAAATCAAAAGCACCTCATTGTTCGAGTTTCGACTAATCAAATTAGAGCCCTTAAGATAGGGCAAATAATTGTAACCAAGAATCTGACTAAGTTAGGACGTATTTTTGATATATTCGGTCCAGTAAATCAGCCATATATTTCTATACAGTTAAATCCCGAAATTAAGGGGGAGGAACGATTAGTAGGTGAAATAATTTATAGTTTTGAGGAGAAAAAATCGCAAAAAAGGAGAAAAAATTAATTTAACGGAGAGAATTGGTGAAAGTGGGAAAAAGTGAAAGTGTTGTTGAATTGCCCTCGCTCGATATTTCAGCCTGTATCGAATGCGGAAATACGAAATTGATTAAAGACTATGAGCGGGCAGAAATTATTTGTATGAATTGTGGATTAGTTTTACATGAAAAATTAGTAGATGATGGCCCAGAATGGCGCGCCTTCGATATGGAACAAATGGATAAACGTGCACGGGTTGGAGCCCCTTCTACTTACACGATTCATGATAAAGGTCTATCAACAATGATAGATTGGCGGAATAAAGATATTTTTGGGAATAATCTTACACCAAAAAAACGAGCTCAAATCTATCGCCTCCGGAAATGGCAGCGGCGAATTCGTGTCTCGGATGCTAAAGAACGTAATTTAGCCGTAGCCTTATCTGAATTAGATCGGATGGCATCACATTTGAGTCTACCACGTAACGTTCGAGAAGTCGCAGCAATGCTTTATCGGAGAGCTGTGGAACGCCGTCTCATC
Source organism: Candidatus Helarchaeota archaeon (assembly GCA_013375405.1). The sequence continues at coordinate 12,744 of JABXJU010000003.1, read as the reverse complement.
CGGGGACGCTCAATAGAAGGTGTTTGTGCAGCTGCATTATATGCAGCATGCCGACAATGTCGCATCCCCCGAACCTTAGAAGAAATTGCCGAAATCGCTAAGGTAAATAAAAAAGAAATCGGACGAAGTTACCGTTATATCGCCCGAAAACTAAATATTACCATACCACCAACTGATCCTATTGATTATATTTCCCGTTTCATCTCCGACTTAAAATTATCCGGGCTTGTTCAAAAAAGGTCTGTCGAAATACTGCGCCGAGCTGTTGAATCAGGTTTGACAAGTGGTCGAGGTCCGATGGGTCTTGCCGCAGCTTCCATTTATATCGCAAGCCTACTTCTTAACGAACGACGCACACAGCGAGAAATTGCTGAAGCCGCAAGAGTTACTGAAGTAACTGTCCGAAATCGCTATAAAGAATTAGTAGAAAAACTTGAAATTGACATTGTCATATAACAAAATCTTCCTATTCTTATTTATTACACTGTTATTCATTAAATTATTTAATTTATCAAAATTATTTTAACAATTTTTATTAAGGAATTATTTTATAGAATATTAGAGGAAAATTGAATTTCATTTAACAAAACCATTTTTCCTAGAATCCTATTTTATGCAGTGTGATATTGATTTCAAATCGGCGAAATCTATGCGACGGGTCACTGAAAAAGACGCTTACGAAGTAATTCGTTCTGCAGGAAGTCAAGGGTTATTACAATCCGATTTATGGCGAAGCTTAAACACCAATTCACGTGAGGGGAGCCGAATAGCCACAAAGCTAGAGAAAAAAGGGCTAGTACGACGTGCAAGGGAGTTGTGCGAGGGGCGATGGACATATCGTTTATATGTCGATGAAAAAATTCAACTCTCCGAGATTTTGTGGTGTACGCTTGATCGCTGTCCTTGTTTCATCTGTAAAAGTCTTCCTCAATGTGGTCTAGGACAAACTATCTCTCCAACAGCATGTAGTATTCTTGATACATGGCTCATTGAACAAGCTGTTGAGAACAATGGGAAAGAAATTCCAGAAGAAAAAGATGAAAGCTCTAATTAAATTCAACATCTAGCTTGCTTTTTTATAATATTTCCCTACGATATACACCTCTGGACTTGTTTTTCTTGAGGCTTCTGGCTTAAAAAGATGAATTTTTTCAAATTTTTGGCTTAATTGCTCACGAAGTTTTTTAGTATGATCTCCGTCAAATAATTTACATACCAAGTGGCCTCTTTTTTTAAGAAAATGAGAAGTTATTAGTAATACACGTTCCACCAAAAAATTTTGGCGTGCATAATCGGTTTCTTTACTACCTGTGAATTTTGGAGCACAATCACCGAGTATCACATCTACATCCTTTACAAGATTCTTTTCCAATTTATTTATTATAGATTCATCTCTGATATCCCCTTGAACGAAAATAACTCCTTCAATAGGACTCATTTTTACGATATCTACCCCGACAATAGAAATTTCATTGGATTGTTGTTTTATTTCTTCTACCCAACTTCCTGGGGCACAACATAAATCTAAAATTTGATTTGCATTGTTTAAAATCTGAAACTTTTTTTGTATTTGCCTTAATTTGTAAGCTGCCCGAGATCTCATTCCTTCTTCTTGGGCTTGTTTATAAAATTTTTCTTTCTTATGCTTTTTGATCCAGTCCTTTCCCATTTTACTACTCATTTCAATAATTTCTTATCCAATACTCGACTAAAATATATAAAAACAAAAACAATACAATTACTTTGTGGTGATGTTGAAAAAGATTTTTAGCTGCGGAGATAAGATATTTTATGAGATTTTTTGAACTTCTAGGAGGCGGCGGTGCTCGTCTTTTTAAAATCTTAAATGATTTTCTTTTAAAAGATCCAGTAAAAACTCAACATCAATTATTACGAAATATTCTAAAACATCATAAAACTACTGTCTTTGGAAAGAAACATAACTTCAATGAAATACGAAGCATTAGACAGTTTCAAGCTAATTGTCAGCCACACTCGTATAATTATTTCAAACCATATATTGATACTTTCTTAGCAGGAACTCGTAATGCCCTATTTAACACCCATCTTCTATTCTTCGCCCAAACTTCAGGTACAACAGGAGAACCAAAACTTATTCCAATTACCTATAATACGATTACAAATTATAATTTAGGTGTTTTAAGAACCGTCTGTTGTTATATTTCTGAAAATCTTAGGGAAAATTCAAAAGTTATTAGTGGAAAATGGTTATATTTACCTGCTCCTCCTATTCTTCGTTATATTTCCGGAATTCCTGTCGGATATATAACTGGGCTTTTAATGCTTCCATATGGAATACAATTCTGGCGTTATCTCCTTAATTTTAAGTGCTATGCCCCGCTTCATTTGATGCATATTAAAAATGTTGAAGAAAAATTTCGGCTCATCACTAATGAGTGTTTTTCTAAAAATATATCGATGCTAGTAGGTGTAACCCCCGTTCTTATCAATCTATTAGAATATATTTTAAAATACTCCAAAGCTCAAACCATAACTCAATTATTTCCCAATCTCCAACTTGCAATTTTTTCGGGAGTTCCTCCCAAATTCTATGAATCTAGATTTAATAACATTATTGGTCGAACCCTTCCATATAGGGAAATGTATGCTGCATCTGAAGGCATGTTAGCCGTTCAACTATCTAAACTTCCACAATTTACTCCTCTTTATGATTCAGTTTTTTTTGAATTTATTCCATTAAAGGATATTTCAGAGCGTTTAGTGCTGGAGCAAGTTAAAAAAGGAGAAGATTATCAACTGATTATCACTACTCACAATGGCTTATATGCGTACGATATCGGAGATGTAATTAAATTTGTTTCAACAGATCCTCCCGCCTTTATATTTTCATTTCGGAAAAATATAATAGACCTTGCTGATGAAAAATTGACTCCTTCACAAATACTCGAAGCAATTAAGATTGCTAATTCCCAAAACCGGTGCCGTATTATAGATTTTTGCGTGATTGGGGTCTATAAACCAAAACCCCATTATATTTTTTTGATTGAGTTCGATTCTAAAATCGTATCTTCATTATTTATCCCATATTTACTTTCAATTGATAAATCTCTCGAAAAATTGAATGATATTTATTATCAAAATCGTAATGGTTCTAATAAAGGCACACTTGCCCCACCCGAATTATGGATTTTAAAAACAAATACTTTTCATTCTTTAGAAAATCAAAAAGTTCTTGAAGGATTGCCTACAGGGCAAATAAAAACCATTCACCTCTCCAAAGATACGAAATTATTAGACTTTTTTGAACCTTACGTTCTCGAAAAAATCTCCACGTAATGATGTTTGTATAAGGAAAAAAAATATAAAATAAAACTAAATAATTAATCAAAATAAAAATATCACTATTAAGAAAGGGTTAATTGATGGGAAAAAAAAAGCGAATTGCTATATATGTTGTGCTGACCATTGCAGTTCTTTTTCTTCTTCTTCTAATTATTGATAACCAATTCCATGAAAATCTTGGGAGTTGGTGGACAGGTATCCATAATTTCATGGTTGTTATTGGTGACGTATTTCAATTTATTTTTTATGACCAAATAGAGACTTTCTTTTTCTGGAATCTTATTATCATGTTTTTTTTCACCGCTATCTACATAATAGGCTATAATATAACGAAAAAACGCCGCGTAGGGGGTTCCATTACCACTATTTTTTGTGCTATGGTTTTTCTCGTTCAATTAGAATTGACTATTATTTGGGGCATATTTGGATTGCTTGCTAATCCCGGGTGGGTAATTCAATGGAAATTAATTCTTCTCATCGTTTCCTTCCCGTTACTCTTAGTATTTATCTTTTTCCTAAACACCTTAAGTGATGTTGCTTCTTTTTGGTTAGATATTGTTAAAGAACGGCATGAATATTCACGTATACGCTATCATATTGACATAGATAATAAAACCAAAACTATTCATTTTGATACAGATGCAACTCGTTTAAATACTGTTTGGAGTGCTGCCATTTATCTTCTAGTTGAGGAAATTCTTAGAAAAGAGGGTGATTCAGATGCCATTTCTAGATTCATTCGGAGTGCATTTACAAATTTAATCTTTGAAATTGCAACCCATTTCAATATCTGGCATAAATTTAAAAATATGCTCTTTCGATTCGTAGGATTAAAAATCGGTCAAGACGTTTTGATTTCACAATATACTAGAGTCGATGGACTACTTCCAAACTTAATTTACCTTGAAGATCATACCGCAATTGGTGTTTCTAGTAATTTAATAACTCATACATTCATCGATCGCGGTAACGTTCGTGCTTTTTTATACGGCCCCATTAGAGTTTGTAAATTTGCCCGAGTTGGCGCGAATGTAACCATTACCCCAGGTATAACTATTGGTGAAGGTGCTGTTGTAGCCGCCGGCTCACTCGTTAATAAAGATGTCCCACCATATACGCTTGTTGGAGGGGTTCCTGCAAAAGTCATTAAAAAAATTGATCCAGAGACGTATAGCGCTCGGATTGAAAAAGATATTTGGTTACAGACCAATAACCACACGCCTCCAGAATAAAAAAAAAACCCGATTTATAATCATAACAAATCTCAAATTAATAAAAAATAAAAAAATTATTTTATAGGAATAGCCTTAATAATTAATAATAATTTCCTGTATTCAATGAAGGTGTTTAATGTTGGATGATCAATGGGAAATGATAAATAAACGGTTAATAGAACTTGAAGAGCAGACCCAAGTAAAAGTGGATAAGTTAAAGGCTGAGATGGCTGAAAAAGATAATTTAATTCTGCAACTCAAAGCTGAACATGAAGAATTGAGCGCAAAAGCGTCCTCTCCCTCTTCTGATGCGCAAATACAAGCATTAAATGAGCAGATAGGCGTCTTTCAAGAAATGATTAAGCAATTAGAGACCGAGAAGCGTGAATTACAGACAGAAATTCAAGCACACAAAGATAAAGAGAAAGGTTATTCCTCCGAACAAGCTGAACAAATAGGTGTTTTTCAAGAAATGATGAAGCAGTTAGAAGCAGATAAACGTGATCTACAAGCAGAACTCCAAGAAATAAAGGATAAAACGAGCAGTTCCGCGGATATAGAACAACAATTAGCAGAATATCAAGAAATTATAACGCAATTAGAAGCTGATAAAGTAAAAGCCGAGCTTCAAGCGGCAAAATCACAAGAGGGAAGTCCTGCAGAGGCAAGTTCAGGAATCCAACAATTACAAGAAGAAAATACAAATCTTAGAAACCAAATTCAGGATTTAAATAATCAAATAAAGAATTTTGAACGCGTTGAAACCAATTTGATGCAGAAATATCAAAATCTCGAGTCTCAGATCCAAGCCCAAACCACCCCACCAGATCAATTGAACACCCTTAATCAACAAATTGCAACCTTTCAATCAGAGAATCAGCGATTAAAAAGTGAATTGGATAATGTAAATAGAGAATTAGATAAACTCATCCAAATAAACCGGGATCAATCTCAAAAGATGGAGAAATTGGAATCCGACTTAATTTCAGCAACATCAGCTCCTGCTGCTGCTCCTGCTGTTGCTCCTACCAGAGTAGCCCCTCAATCAACCCTAAGTAGTAAAGATTATAACTTAGGGACACATTATTTTGGCTATTCTAATGGTGCTTTTCTCCCAACGGCAGGAAAGTCCCCGGATATCTCACTTATATTAGATAACGATGCGGAGAAATGGTTTTTATCTGTTGAGCCGGGTATTTCTTTTTTAATAAAGAATACAGCGCTCCGCGCTGCCAGGTCCTTGCCAGTTTCTGGTTGGAAAGAACCCAAGACAGGAAGACGGATCGGGAAAGGCTATGAGTTAGTTGTGAAAGGAGAATATTAAAAACACCAATCAGCTTTCTCTTTATAAATTAATTACGTGAGAAATACTGGAAAAATACTAAACGATAAGTAAAATTATTAATTATACCTGAATCTTCACGACCTTGCATTCAATTTTTATAAATTCTTTTTTAATCTCACCAAACATTGACTCATTCTTATAAGTGCCAATTATAGCCCCGCCCGATCCTGGAAATTTTGATGTAGCACCTATTGTCCTAGCGAGTTTGATCATCTTCATGTTTTTTTCAGATATCGGGTAAATACTTGCCCGGAGATCAAAATTTTTATTAATGCACTGATCAAATTTCCCTAAGTCACCATTCTTGAGTGCTTCGTAACCATTCTCTGCATTTTCTCCAATTTGTGCCATGGTCCTTCTTATTAAAGGATCACCCCTTTCCCACCGATCTCTAACATCATTATGTGCGATATCTTTGTGAGTCAGGTTAATTTGATATGCTAGAAACAGTGGAGGTAACATATTAGGATTTGTTGGCTCGTACATCCCAAAATTGCGATCTTTCATGAATTTTTCATCAAAATCCATGTAAATAGGTTCACTATAAACTTGTACGACGCGATCCTGAAGCCCTGCGGATATCCCAAGTTCCTTAGTTTCAGACCATAGTACGTAATTAGCCATAATTGGCTTTTCAATAGGCACTTTATAAAATTCAGATAATCCTTTTATTGTTGAAGTAATGATTGCACTTGACCCTGCCAGACCTACTTGGCGAGGTATGTTTGAAGTGTAACGAATTTTAAAATTTTTAGCAGGAAGTGAAATTCCCTTGAGTTCAACGTAATCATAGAATTGCTTTACCGCTGCCTTGATTAATCTAAAGCCACCGTAATATCCATTTATTTTTATATCTTTAATCATGTCATCTAAGGAATTGAAATTAACATTATCACTGGGACCTGGCATTATCTCTATTCTATCCCATTCGATTAAACTAACTTCCGCGTGGAAATTCCTGACTGGTATGGCTAATGTTTTCCCGTAAAACCCATCAGATGGATTTCCAAGAACCCCAGCACGTGCAGGCGTTTGAATTCTAATTAACTTATCTTCAACCAATCAGATCTTCTCTATTTATTTATTTCTCTCAATTTCTCCTTCTAGAATTAATTTATATACTTTAAACACTTCATACGTTTATATAACTTACAGGGTTAAAAAAATGCGGTTTAAAGATAAAATTGATCTTTACTCTGACACCGGAGAATGCATTGCAGAAGATATCCCATTAGAAGCCATTTCGCCTCTTGTAAACCCTTTTATCCGGAAATTTCTCACATTTGTTAAATCGACAGCCTTTATTGATTTAAAAAAACTTGAAACAATGGCAAGAGCGGGTCGTGCAGGACACACAACGAGTTTACGCCAAGATGAAATTCAAATGCCTTGGCATGGGCGCGATTGGCCAATTCTCAAAAATGCCAAACAGATTGCTGGCTATGTTGCGGATATTCTAAAGACGCACCAATTTAATGGCGTCCCAGATGACACCCAAGTTCGTCTTTTTGAAGGTGATCAAAAACTTATGATTAAAATGTCCAATCACCGAATGGACTGCGCGAGCGGACGCGCTCCTGTTTATACGCTCTCTGGTTTGGCTGTCGGTCAAGCTATTTCAGAATTTTTTGACATTACACCCGAAACTGACCCCGATGGATGTGCTTTCTTAAAAAATCTTTTATATGGACGATACCCCCAAACCGTAACGTTTCAACCGGGAAATCCTGTTTCTGGATTTCTTAATCCTCCCCAACAGCAAGAAGGTATTGGAACTGGCTATAAAACTATTGTTATTAACCATCTCGTAGCTTTAGCAAATAAAAGAACGTTAGACGCAGTAGCATTAGCAACAATCTTAGAACAAGGCGCTCAATTTGAGATGGGGAATGCACTTGGATGGTATGAACGTTATAATCTACTCGGAATGGCGTATCAAGGCTTTAATGCAAATAATCTTGTTCTCGATCTAATTGCGGAAAATAAATCTGGAACAGTAGGAGATGTCATTCGATCCTTAATGCGAAAGGCTTTAGAGAACGGAGTCATTCGTCCTAAAAGCGAGAAATATCCTGATGTGCAACCCTCTGGCTATCAATTATATACCTCTGATGATATTTCATTATGGAATGCCTTTACATGTGCTGGGTTACTTGCTGCTTCTATAATAAATGTAGGTGCAAGCCGTGCCGCCCAATGCGTTTCAGCAGTGTTAGGAGCTTTTGGGGATCTGCTTTGCTTTGAATCTGGCGGTCTTCCTGACCCTGACTGTGGTCGTGTAATGGGAACGGGTTTGGGTTTTTGTTTTTACACCCATTCCATTTACGGAGGCGCTGGTCCTGGTGCGTTTCCGATGGATCATGTACTAATAAAGCATACATCTGGTTTTTTCACTCCCTGTGTAGCCGCCGCCATGTGCCTTGATGCGGGTACCCAGATATTCAGCCCACAGATGACTTCTAGTGGTTATTTCAAAATCAGAGAGGAATTTCCCATTTTTCAAGATCCTATAAAAAAAGTTGCTGAGGCTGCACTTGAAATTAAAAATAAAATAAAGTGAATTAAAATGTCACCTGAAAAGAAAAAAGTGGATTATGAACCTCAAATATATCCTGGGGCAGAATCAGTTTCCGAACGTCGTCGAAAAATTATGGATCCTGATCGACGCCTTCTCAAATTACGTGATATTCCTGATGATGATGTCGTTACCCTACTAGGACATCGAACTCCGGGTTCTCTCTATAGTTCGGTACATCCCCCCCTTGACGAGTTAATGGAACCTTATGATCCCATTAAACTGCTCGTTGAACCGAGCCCAGGCGCACGGGCTGGAGACCGAATGCGATTTGTTCAATTTGTAGATTCTTTCTGGCGCCCTGTCGTTGCCCCCTGGCTCCGTGCTCGGCTATATTTCAATAGATTTCGTGGTGTAGATACTGTTATTTATTCGGGACGTGAAATTCTCGAAATGCGAGAGCGTGATGTAGAAGCGGCAACTCGGATTTTAATCGAAACAGAATTATTTAATCCCGCTCGTACCGCGCTTCGTGGCCTTACGGTGCATGGACATGCGTTGCGGCTCGATGAAAATGGCTTAATGTTCGATGCAAGACGCCGATACACGTATGATAAAGAATTAAAAGAAGTCATATATATTAAAGACATGCATGCTCGCATATTAGATGAGCCTATCCCAGTCGGACGCCCACTGACAGAAAAGGAATTAATGGATATGGATATCACATATCGCTGGGATACCCGTCAGTATAAATCTCGAACAGAAATATTATCCGTCATTGCACGTATAGCAAAATTCAGAATTAACGCAGGGTTCAAGCCTGATTTAATGAACGGGCGATAAATATCGTATGGAGATTATTTGATGAGTGGAAAAAAGGATTTAGCCTTTGAAAAGAAGCGAGTCGCAAAGGAAAGCGAGTATTCCTATGAACTTTCTGCTATTGCAAAAAAATTTCTTCCCACTGAGAAGAATCGGTTGATATTTAAAACTATGAAGAAGATATTTGGAGTCGACCCCATGACGGGGATTGATGTGAGTATGTACAAACGAGGAGGCTTTCGACAACTTAGATCAAAACGTGAATTTGCTGAATGGGGACGAAAAATTGCAAAAGAACGAAAACTTCCTGGATACAATCGGGCTGTTGGAATCCCGCTTGGCCAACGTGCTCTTGAACCCTATCTTATTTCTGGAACTAATATCATCGTAGATTATGATGACTTACATCATGTAAACAATGCTGCACTGCAACAAATGCTAGATGATATTAAGCGGACGGTAATTCTTAATTTAGATATTGCCCATCGCGTTTTACAGGTACGTGCTGGTAAGGAAATTACACCAGAAACTGTTAATTTATATTTAGAAACTGCTCAGCATACAATCGGAGGCGGTGCCGTAGCACAAGAGCACATGGCTGAAATCCATCCGGGGCTCACTTCAGATGCATATTGTAAGATCATCACAGGGAGCGATGAACTTATGGATATGCTTGATCGCCGTTTTGTTATTGATATTGATAAACAATACCACCCTGAACGCGCAGAAGCCTTAAAACGGGCAATTGGAAATACTATGTTCTTAGTAGCTCGAGTCCCTACGATAGCTGTTCGGATTGGAGATGGCGGAGTTGTATATCGGTGGGCTGCTATGCAAAGCTCAATGGCATTCATTTCTGCTTATCGGCTCACAGGCGAGAGCATTATCTCTGACATTGCCTACGCCGCCAAATCCGCCCAATTAATTCAGATGGGTGAGCGAACGTGGTATTCACGGGCTAGATCTCAGAATGAACCCGGCGGAATCCCATTTGGATATATTAGTGATATAATCCAATGTTTCCGTGATCTTCCTCCCCGGCGATTTATCGAAATTATTTCTGAAGATTTAGAAGAGGGACGTAAATATTTACATAGAATGGCTGAGGGAATTGGCACAATTGCTAATGTATTGGATGAGCTTATTTGGTATGGATTTTACATGAGTGGTGGCCTAGGATTTTCAACAGGGGTCGCGGCTGGAGGATATTGTGGTGAGGTTGTAACCGATTTTGTTGATAGCGTTTCTGAATTGATGCATAGATATATGCGTGGCGTGAAAAAAGTTCCCCCAAAATGGGATACTGTACGTTGGATACTCGAAGTTTCTATACAAATCATGATGGAAACCTATGAAAAATATCCCTCGCTCATGGAATTCCACTGGGGCGGAGCGCATCGTATCTCCGTTGTCGGTAATTTGGCTGGGAATACGGCGGCTATGCTTACAGGTTCGACCACCGTTGGTCTTCAGGGAGTGCATTATGCAATTGGACTACTGATGAAAGAGGGGTGGTTACGGACCGGATGGGCAGGACAAGAGGTCCAAGACCATGTGGGGCTCGCTTATAGTACTGCTTTACGAATGGAAGAAGGTGGTCTTGTCGAATTACGAGGTCCCAATTACCCATTTGCTTCCTACACCGCAGGACATTCCGCAGGTTTGACGGGAACCTGCGTTTCAGCAGCAATGGCACGTGGCAGTTCTTGGGCATGTTCCCCTGTCGTAAACGCAGCATTTGCAGACCCGCATCTCAAATTTGATTTCGCAAAACCATCATTAGCCATCGCAAAAGCAGCTTTACGCCAATTCATGCCTGCCGGAGAACGAGATTTAATTAGTCCCAGTCATTAATCTCGGTTTCCCTTTAATATAAACTCAAAACTAGCCCTTTCTCTACTTTTCGAAGGACATTGATGATTTCTTATTGTATAATTTTCTTGAATTTAATCCAATCCTTTTTTTGATATTCTTTAAGAACTTCCTTCACTGTTATTATGGAATATTTGGTTTCATTGCGTATATCTTCAATGGAATGTTTTCCGTCGCAAAATTGTAAAATACTTGCTACCTCTATTGAAAATTTTTCCTTACCAGTTAATTTCCTTTTTATTATGGGGATTCTTTTAAACGGCTTTTCTTTTTTTACAATACTAGGTTTAATCGTTTCACCTGGTTTAGGTCCTTCAGTGCTCAGGGTAGAGGGACTAACTAACGGTCCAATTTTTTCATCTATTTTATCAGACCATTCATACATTCGAGTCTTAAAAGCAAGTAGCTGCCCCGTAAATCCTTTTGCTGTGAAGATTGTTATTACTGCTTTCGATGATATTTTAAAAAAAGCAAGATTAATACCCCCCATGGGAAGGCTATACTCCCCAACTTTCAATAGATTAAAATTATCTTTGACAAAATTTTGAATAAACTCTGAGTGCTGATCTGCAAGATGCTTATCTATGTAATGAATCGTCCCTGCTGCATCTACTATTGCAATATATGGTCTAGCTGCAAAGATCTTCCCAAAAATGGTGGAAATTTCTTTAGCAATTTTGTAAAAATAGTCTTTTTCTGTTTCCAATCTATCTACTCAAGTAAAATTTATTCTATTTTGATTAATTAAGCCTTTTATAATTTTTAAATTTTAACAGTTACTTTTTTCTTTCTATTTCGTCATATATTTTAAGATAGAATAGAAAAAAAAAAAATAAAATTACAAATAATATAAAATCATACACTATAGGGCTTTAATTTGAATTAATAAAGAGGGATGCAATAAGAATGGAAATAGAAATAAAAGAAGCTTTAGAGAAATCGGTCTCAAATGATTTAGACTATATTATAAGTTATAAGCCAAGAGCAATAGGTGCTAAATCTGCTCAACATTTTTCTAAAATGAACATCATCAAACCAATTGCACTTAATGCCTATCCTCAAATTTATATAGATCTAGTCAAACGATTTGACCGTGATGAAGCTATCCGACGATTAAAAAGCTTGGGATTGCGAGAAACCAAATTTCTATATGCAACTTTTCCAGATTTACTTAAAAAACCACAAAATTTCAATAAAATTTTTACAGAAGCTGCAAAAAAACACTTGCATTCCAAATTAATATTTAAAAATAAGGTCCTAGAGAATAAGATATTAAGAAGTATGACACTTGTAGTTAAGGATTGTTTTTTTTGTTCTGAAATAGAACCTTTCGAGGATATTGATATTCCTTATTGCACCCCAAATGCAGGTTTGTACGAAAATCTTTACAACCTTAAATCTTTGTACAACCAAAATATGAACCCTAGACTTGTTCAAATTGAAGCACTAAAATCGGCTAGATATGACGGGGATACTTGCGTATATCTTCTGAGTGTGATTGATTGAAAAAGAGGGTCTTTTATGAGTGAATTGTCACGTTTTAAAAAGATGTTAGGCGGACTTGGAAAACGTATATATTATTGGAGAGAAACAAAGGAATCAATGAATATGCTAAGTTATATGTACGAAAGCATTCTTGAAGAATACGC